>NZ_BBPH01000062.1 GCF_000787695.1 Paracoccus sp. PAMC 22219
TCCGCGAAAGCTGATCAGCGCTTGCGCCGCCGCTTGGTGGCGCGCTTGATCTCGGCCAGGCGGGACTTGACCGCCATGCGACCGGGTCCACCGCCGCGACGGCCCTTGGACGGGCCGCGCGGCAGGGTCGCGCCCTCCAGCTCCAGCAGGTCCAGCAGCAGCCCGCCCGTCAGGGGCAGCGCCTCGGCCAGGCGGACGGTCACCCGTTGCCCGATGCCGATCTCCAGCCCCGTGTCGCTGCCGATCAGCATCTGGCGGTCGGGGTCAAAGTGGAAATATTCCTGCCCGATGGCGCGGATGGGCAGCAGCCCGTCGGCCCCCGTCTCGTCCAGCTTGATGAAGGCGCCGAACTTCTGGATGCCGCTGATGCGGCCGGTCATCTCGGTGCCCACACGCTCGGCCAGGAACGCCGCCAGATAGCGGTCGGTCGTGTCGCGTTCGGCGGCCATGCTGCGCCGCTCGGTCTCGCTGATATGGGTGGCGGTTTCGGGCAGGCGTTCAACCTGATCCTCGGACAGCCCGTCCTTGCCCCAGCCATGCGCGCTGATCAGCGCCCGGTGCACCACCAGATCGGCATAGCGCCGGATGGGCGAGGTGAAATGCGCGTAGCTTTTCAGCGACAGGCCGAAGTGGCCGAAGTTGTCGGGGTGGTAATAGGCCTGCGTCATCGACCGCAGCGTGCTGATGTTGATCAGCTCGTCGAAATCGCTGCCCTCGGCCTGAGCCAGCAGTCGGTTCAGGTGGCTGGTGTGCAACACCTGCCCCTTGGCCAGCGTGAACCCCGACGCCTGCGCCACCTCGCGCAGCGCGTCCATCTTGGCAAGGCTGGGCTCCTCGTGGACGCGGAACAGCAGCGGGCGCTTGCGCCGGGTCAGTTCCTCGGAGGCGGCCACGTTTGCCAGCACCATGAACTCCTCGATCAGCTTGTGCGCGTCCAGGCGTTCGCGGAACGCCACCGCCTTGACGCGCCCCTCGGGCGACAGCTCGATCCGGCGCTCCGGCAGGTCCAGCTCCAGCGGCTGCCGGCGTTCGCGCGCGCCCTTCAGCAGGGCATAGGCATGCCACAGCGGGCGGATCACGTCGTCGATCAACGGTTCGGTCTGCGCGTCGGGCACCCCGTCCGCCCCCGCCTGCGCCTGCTCATAGGCCAGGCTGGCGCGGCTGTTCATCATGGCGCGGTGAAAGTGGTGGCCGGTCTTGTTGCCCTGCGCGTCCAGGCGCATCTCGACCGCAATGACCGGGCGGTCGACGCCCTCGTGCAGCGAGCACAGGTCCGCCGACAGCGCCTCGGGCAGCATCGGCACGACACGGTCGGGGAAATAGGTGGAGTTGCCGCGCCCCCAGGCCTCGCGGTCCAGCGCCGATCCGGGGCGGACGTAATGGGCGACATCGGCGATGGCGACCCAGATCGTCGCGCCGCCATCCTCCTCCACGAACGCAGCCACCGCGTCGTCGTGGTCGCGCGCGTCCGACGGGTCGATTGTGACCAGCGGCAGATGGCGCAGGTCGTCGCGTCCCTTCAGGGGCGCGGGCTTGGCAGCCTCGGCCTCATCGATGGCCTTTTGCGGGAATTCATCGGGAATGCCGTGCTGATGGATCGCGATCAGGCTGACGGCACGCGGGGCCGACGGATCGCCAAGGCGTTCGATGATCCGGGCGGACGGCAGGCCCATCCGGGCGCGGGGGCCGATCTGTTCGGCCTGCACCAGCTCGCCGTTCTCGGCGTCCAGGGTGGCGTCGGCACGGACGCGCCATTCCTTGTCTTGGCCCTTGTCGATGGGCAGGATGCGGCCGCCCTCGCTGTCCTTGCGGAAGATGCCGGTGATGCGGTTCGCGCTGGCCGTGATGCGGCGGATCAGGCGGGCCTGGTACTGATACTTCTCGCCGACGACGGGCATCAGGCGACCCAGGAACCGGTCGCCGCGCCCCAGTGCCGGATCGGCCTTCAGCGGCGCGTACAGGATGCGCGGCATCGGCCCGGTTCCCGACCATTCCAGCGGCCGCGCGAACAGGTCGCCCGACCCGTCGGGGGCCAGAAGTTCCAAGACCGTCACCGGCGGCAGGGCCTCGGCGTCCAGATAGTGGCGGCGGCGGCGTTCCAGATGGCCCTCGGCCTCCAGCTCCTTCAGCAGGCGCTTCAGCTCGATCCGGGCGGCGCCCTTGATGCCGAAGGCCTTGGCGATGTCGCGCTTGGAATTGGCGTCCGGATTGTCGGACACCCATTCGAGGATCTGCGCCTTGCTGGGAATCTGGGTCTGGGTCATCGGCTCACTTCAGGTTCAGGGCCATGTCGCGATGCGGGATGCCCGCGTCGTCATAGACGGGGCCCTCGGCGACAAAGCCCAGCTTTTCATAGAAACCCATCGCATGGGTCTGCGATCCCAACCGCACTTGGCGCACGCTGCGCGCGGCCAGCGCATCGATGGCGGCCCGCATCAGCGCCGCGCCCAGGCCGGTGCCGCGCTGGTCGGCCAGAACGCAGACGCGGCCGATCTTGCCGATGTCGTCCCTGACCAGCAGGCGCGCGGTCGCCACGGGGCGGTCGGCGTCGTCGGTGGCCAGCAGGTGAATGGCATCAGCGTCCAGGTCGTCCATCTCGTCGGCCTCGGGGACGTTCTGCTCCTCGATGAAGACGGTGCGGCGCAGCGCGTGGCAGGCGGCCAGGTCGGTCGTCTCGACGATGGTCATGCAAAGAACCTTTCCAGGATACGCTGATAGATCACCTGCAGCTGGCGGACCTGCTGGGCGGGGACACGTTCGTCCACCTGGTGCATGTGGGCACCGACCAGCCCGAATTCCACCACCGGGCAGTGATCCTTGACGAAACGCGCGTCCGAGGTGCCGCCAGTGGTGGACAGCACCGGCTGGCGGTTGGTCTCCTGCTGGACGACGCCGCGGACCATGTCGACGAAGGGGCCGGGCGCGGTCAGGAACGCCTCTCCCGAGATCTGGGCCTCGACGGTCAGCGTCACGCCGGTCTGTTCCTGCACCACGGCCGCGCGGTCGCGCAGGCGGTCCAGCAGGCCGGCCCCGGTATGCAGGTCGTTGAAGCGGATGTTGACCACCGCCACCGCCTTTTCCGGGATCACGTTCGACGCGGGGTTGCCGCAGTCGATGGTGGTGATCTGCAGCCCCGACGGGTCGAAATGGTCCGTCCCCTGGTCCAGCGGCTCGGCCGTCAGGTCGGCCAGATAACGGGTCAGCGCGTGCAGGGGGTTCAGCGCCTTGTGCGGATAGGCGGCGTGCCCCTGACGGCCCTTGGCAGTGATGGTATAGGTCGCCGATCCGCGGCGGCCGATCTTCATCATCTCTCCCATGACCTCGGGGTTGGACGGCTCTCCGACGATGCAGGCCTCCATGCGTTCGTCGTTCGCGGCCATCCAGTCCAGCAGGGCGATGGTGCCGTCGCGGGACGGGCCTTCCTCGTCGCCGGTGATGGTCAGGATCACCGCACCGTCGGGGGGCGTCTGGCGGACAAAGTCCACGGCGGCGCAGACAAAGGCCGCGACGCCGGATTTCATGTCGGTGGCGCCGCGGCCCCAGATCACGTCATCCGCGTCCCAGTACCCGGAAAACGGCGGATGCGTCCACGATGCCGGGTCGCCCGGCGGCACCACGTCGGTATGGCCGTTGAAACCGATGGCCCGCGCGCCTTGGCGCCCCACCGCGCGAACAGGTTCGACGTGCCGTTGCGGTCGACGCGGTGGCATTCGAAGCCCGCCTCCTCCAGCACCTGTTGCAGCAGGACCAGGGCGCCGCCCTCCTCGGGCGTCACCGAGGGGCAGCGGATCAGGCGGGCGGTCAGGTCGGCGGCGTCAGGCATCACAGGCTCCAGATTTCAAAGGCGCGACGGATCAGGTTCAACCCGGTCAGGATCAGCAGCAGCAGCGTCCAGCGACGGAACTGGTCGACGTCCAGCCGGTCCTGCAGCGCGAACCCCGCCATCATCCCCGCAAAGGCCGGGATGCACAGGATTGCGGACAGCGGCAGGGTCGATGCGTTCAGCAGGCCGGAAAACAGGTGCGCCACCGTCAGGACGGTCGCGCCGATCAGGAAGACCACGCCCTGCACCCGCACCTGTTCGCGCTTTTCGGTGCCCACCGACAACAGATAGACGATCAGCGGCGGTCCCCATATGCCGGAGATGCCGCCATACAGCCCGCCGATGACGCCCGACCACCCTTCGGCCCGCCTGCGGTGGCGCAGGTTCAGGACCAGCGGCCGGCCCGACAGCTGCCACAGCGCGAACAGCGTGATGGGCACCCCCAGCAGCGCGTACATCACCCATTGCGGGATCAGCACCGCGAACCCGGCCGAGACGCAGATGAAGATGCAGACCATCGCGATGTGCAGGCGGAACTTGACCGCCGAGGCCACGGCGGCCGGGCGCCCGTCGCGGACGGCCTGCTGGATGTTGGTGAACAGCGTCGGCAGGATCATCGCGGCCAGGGCCACCGATGCCGGCATGATCGACCCGAAGGCCGAGATCATGATCATCGGCATGGCAAAGCCCAAGGCCCCCTTCACGAAGCCCGCGAAGGCGGTGACCCCGAAGGCCGCCACGAATTGCCAGGGCTCCAGTCCGAACATGGGCGCACGCTAACCGCGCTGCCGGGAAAGGAAAAGGCCGCTTTGGCCGATCACGGTCGCGCAAATCGGCTGCGACACATTAGGTCTTGGAATGACCGTTGGGCGCAAAATTGTTGCGCTGCAGGTGCGAAGGCGCTACCCATGCCGCAATGCCGCGAAAGGACGAATCGATGAAAGACATGCCCCATCAGTCCCAGACCGTCCTGTCGGAACTGGACGACTTGCTGGCCCGCGCCAAGGACGCCCTGCGGGCCCGCGTGACGGTGGACGGACGCATCGATGGCGACGCGTTGGAACAGCACCAGCATGCCGCCCATGCCCTGTCCTGGCTGGCGACGTACGTTCTGTCGCTGCGCCAGCTGGCCGATTGGTCGGCGCGTGTGGATGGCCCCGTCGAGACTCTGATCACCCGGATCGGCATGGGCGAATACCTGACCCAGATCCTGGGCGGCATTCCCATGAGCCAGACCGAATTCGCCCGCCTGTCCGATCTGGGCGTGACGTGGCAACCCTCGGACCAGGCGCTGTCGCTGATGGCGGGCAACACGCCCGAGGCGCGGGCCGAACTGGCCGCCCTGATGGCGCGCGACGCGGGCGCGGCGATCTTTGGCGCCAGCGGCCTGGACGAGGATCTGGAGATGATCCGCGACCAGTTCCGCCGCTGGAGCGACGACAAGGTCGCCCCCCACGCCCATGGCTGGCACCTGAGGGACGAGCTGATCCCGATGGCGATCATCGAGGAGCTGGCCGAACTGGGCGTCTTTGGTCTGACCATCCCCGAGGAGTTCGGCGGCCTGGGCCTGTCCAAGGCCGCGATGGTGGTCGTGTCCGAGGAACTGTCGCGCGGCTATATCGGGGTGGGGTCCCTGGGCACGCGCAGCGAGATCGCGGCCGAACTGATCCTGTGCGGCGGCACCGACGCGCAAAAGGCACAGTGGCTGCCGCGCCTGGCCAGCGGAGAGACGTTGCCCACGGCGGTCTTTACCGAACCCAACACCGGCAGCGACCTGGGCAGCCTGCGCACCCGCGCGGTGCGCGACGGCGACGATTGGGTGGTGACGGGCAACAAGACCTGGATCACCCATGCCGCCCGCACGCATATCATGACCCTGCTGGCACGCACCGACCCCGCGACCGACGACTATCGCGGGTTGTCGATGTTCATCGCCGAAAAGACGCCGGGCACCGACGCCGACCCCTTTCCCACCCCCGGCATGACCGGCGGAGAGATCGAGGTTCTGGGTTACCGCGGGATGAAGGAATACGAGCTGGCATTCGACGGCTTTCGCGTCGACGGCACGAACCTTCTGGGCGGAGAGACGGGCCGCGGCTTCAAGCAGCTGATGGAGACGTTCGAATCCGCCCGCATCCAGACCGCGGCGCGCGCGATCGGGGTTGCGCAGAACGCGCTGGACCTGGGGCTGCGATACGCGCTGGACCGCAAGCAGTTCGGCAAGGCCCTGGTCGCGTTTCCGCGCGTGGCCGACAAACTGGCGATGATGGCTGTCGAAATCATGATCGCGCGGCAGCTGACTTATTTCAGCGCGTGGGAAAAAGATCACGGTCACCGCTGCGATGTCGAGGCCGGAATGGCCAAGCTGCTGGGGGCCCGCGTGGCTTGGTCGGCGGCCGACAATGCCCTGCAAATCCACGGTGGCAACGGTTTCGCGCTGGAATATCCGATCAGCCGGGTGCTGTGCGACGCCCGGATCCTGAACATCTTCGAGGGCGCGGCCGAGATCCAGGCCCAGGTGATCGCGCGCAGGTTGTTGGGCTGATGCGCGGACGGGCTGGATCGATCGGCGGAATGACGCTAGACCACCTCAGTTCCGCCTGTCCGCGCCCATAGGAGCCTGCCCCATGTCCCTGACGATCCGCCCCGCCCTTGCCCTGGCCGCCATCGCCACGCTGACCCTGTCCGCCTGTTCGCAACCGGCAGGCGACCCGATGGGCGGCATCCCGGCCAACGACTATGTGCTGGTCGGCATCGGCAACGGCACCGTGCCGCTGCGCAACATCACGCTGACGACCCGCCCCGAAGGCGTGTCGGGCCGCGGCCCCTGCAACGGCTATGCCGCCACGAACACGGTCCCGCTGCCCGCCATCGCGTTCGAGCCGCTGCAGACGTCGGGCGTCACCGACTGCAAGGACCTCGCCGTCGAACAGCGCTTCTTCGAGGCGCTGCAGCAGGCCACCTCGATGGAGTTCTATGGCGGCGTGCTGCGGATCAAGGGCCCGACCTGGCTGATCTTTGAAAGCGGCCGCCCCGCCGAACAGGCGACCGACGCGCTGTCGGCCGCGCGCGGCAACCAGTAAGCCTCAGCCGTCCTGCGGCCCCGCCCCCGCGGCGGGCCGCAGCAGACGCCGGACCAGCCGCCCCCGCGCGGCGGGAAGCGGGCGTCCGACCAGGTCTGGCGCCAGCCGCCGTTCCAGGAAATGCCCGGTGATCGCCAGCCCTTGGGCCAGATCGCTGCCGCGATTGTCGCCCGCCCCGCCCATGACCGCCGGCAACGGCAGCAGGCGATCGGCCCAGTCCCCCGCCCCCTGCCGGCTGACCGCGCGCCCCGACCGCGGGCTGACATAGGCCAGCCCTTCCGTCGCGCCGGTCACCGCGCAGCTGGCAAGGTCCAGCCCGAAGCCCATCTCGTCCAGCAGCAGCATCTCCCACGCCAGATAGGCTTTCGGCCAGTCCGCCCCGGCCTCGATCAGGTCCAGCAGCGCCTCGGTCCGCTGCACCAGCAGCGGATGCGGATCGCGTTCGGGCAGCACGAAGACCAGCAGCGCGCAGACGGCGTTCAGGCCGGCAAGCGCGGTCGGATCGGCCATCAGCCCTGCCCGCATGCGCAGCGGCTCGGCGGCAAAGCTGCCCAGCTGATCGGACTGGCGCGCGCGCCAGCGCAGGGTCAGCCGCGCGCCGGGCTGCAGCATCGCGGCCCGTTTCTGCGACGCGCCGCCCGGAACGATCCCGGCATGGCGGCCATGTTCCAGGGTCAGCACATCGATGATCACCGCCGTCTCGCCATGCGGACGGCGACCGATCACCGTGCCCTCGGCCTGCCATTCCATGCCGTTATCCCGGCCACGTGCGGGCAGGGCCGATGGGGGATGTGTCCATGTCAAAAGCCTTGCCGTTTCGGGCAAGGCTTTCATGGCATTGTCGCTGCCGCAAGGGGCGGTTCAGTGCGCGATCAGCTGTTGCGCATTCCCGGCATGACGCAGGGCCAGACGGCGGGCCGTGCGCCCGGCGACCAGCGGACGGACCGGATCGGGCGCCCCCTGGGCCAGGTCGGGCATCAGCACCATGATCTCGTCCCGGGCAGCGGGGCCAACCGCCTTCAGCGCCTCGGGACCGGTGAACAGCGATTCGGTCCGGGCGCCGTTCGACCATACCACCTGATGGGCGTCGAACATGAAATGGGCGTAATCCACCTGCGCAAGATCGTCCGCGATCGAGAATCCCGGCAGGTCCAGCAGCAGCTTGGCGGCGACCAGAACCTCTTGGGCGCCGAACATGCGCTGCGCGATCCGCGAGCGAACCAGCACCCGATGCTGGGGCGAGACCAACAGATCCGCGGCCGGCTGACCCGCGCCAAGCGCCCCGGCCGCGATGCGGATCGGTGCCAGATGCGGGGCCTTTGCCAGATCGATGGTCGTGATGCCGATCCAACGGATCGGCTGCGCCCCGGCATCGACCGTCTGGACCAGATCGCCCGCGGCCAGATCCTCGACCGGGACGTCCCCCGACGGGGTGCGGATGGCGGTGCCCGCCGCAAAGCACGCGACAAAGGCCAGATCGGGACGATCCCTGACCAGGACGGTCGATTGCTGGGCCGGTTGCCCCGGCAGCGCCGGTGCGCCGGTGGTCGGCTGTCCGATGGTGATGGACTGGATCGGCTTTGCGGTCAGCGCGGCGATGTCCGCCGTGCTGGTGGCCGGTGGCGGTGCCAGGAACAGCTCTCCGGTGGTCGTCTGCACGATCCGGGCCACGATCGGCTGTGCCGGGCTGGTGCCGTCCTGATAGGTGATCGTCGTGGTGTAATAGACCGCCGTGTCGTGGATATACGTCTCGGACGTTCCGTCGCGGTCGAGGTCGGTCAGATAGCGGTCCTGGGCGACGCTGTTGTTGTTGTCCATGGCGGTGGTGTTGTTGCCTGTCCCGCCGGAGTCCTGCGTCTCCAGCCTGTGGACTTGGTTGCGCAACGGGTTGTCGCTCGTCCCGAACGTTCGGTTGACCAGCAGCCGCGCGTTTTCGGCAAGCGGGTTGGCGGCCCCTTCGGTCGGGTCCAGTTGCAGCGCGGTGTCGCGGCCAAGAAAGATGGCATTCCAAGTGGTGGGCATGTCCGTTCCCCAGGATGATGCAGTGGGGTCCGCACCGCTGGATACGGACCTGCCCCCAAGGCGTAATCAACGGGAAGTAGTTTGCAACTTATTTGTTTCGCGCACGATGAAGTGCCGCACGAATGTTGCCTATGGCACGCGCCGGGCGGCAAGATCGCGCCGGTCCCTGCGCCGTTGACCGGCCTGCCGGACCAGGGTCACCGAATAGATCACCAGCGCCGCCCAAATCATTGGGAACGCGATCAGCCGCGCCCCGTCAAAGGGTTCGCCGAACAGCACGACCGCGCACAGGAAGATCATCGTCGGCGCGATGTATTGCAGGATGCCGATGGTCGACAAGCGGATCAGCTTGGCCCCGTTGGCATAGAACAGCAGCGGAATGGCCGTGACCGGCCCGCAGCCCAACAGCAGCAGCGCCTGTCCCCAGCCCGCGTTCCCGAAATGAGACTGGCCCTTCAGGGCCTGCCAGATCAGGAAGCCCGCGGCCAGCGGCGTCAGCAGCAGCACCTCCAGCGTGAAGCCCTGGTTGGGGCCAAGCGGCAGGCTTTTCTTGCAATAGGCGTAAAGGCCCCAGGACAGCGTCAGCCCGATCGCCACCAGCGGCAGGCTGCCCGCCTGCACGGTCAGCAGGATCACCGCCGATGCCGCCAACGCGATGGCCGCCACCTGCCCCCGTGTCAGCCGTTCACCCAGCAGCGTCGCGCCCAGGAACACGCTGAACAGCGGGTTGATGTAATAGCCAAGCGCCGCATCCAGCGCGTGATCGTTCGCGATCGCCCAGACATAGATCAGCCAGTTGACCGAGATCAGCACCGCCGTCAGCGCCGCCATCGCCAGCAGGCGCGGCTGTCGCAGGGCCTGGCCCACCTCGGCCGTGCGGCCCTGCCACAACAGGACGGCGGCCGCGATGGGCAGCGACCAGATGATGCGATGGGCGATGATCTCTGCGGCGGGCAGATGGGCCAGCGCCTTCATGTAGATCGGCAGGAACCCCCACAGCCCATAGGCCGCGACGGCATAGGCAAGGCCCTTGGGCGAATCGGTCTGGGGGATGCTGCTCATGCGGGGATGCATAATCTGCAATCAGGGACCCCGCCAGAGGTCAGAACAGCCCGTCCTGATCCAGCAGCGTGGTGCCGTCGCGCGACTCGATCTCGATCACCCACAGGTCACGGTCGCGGGACCGCTGGCGGGCGATGGCGGCGTCGATGTCACGCTCGGTGCCCCGGTCGATCACGACCCAGGGGCGCGTGTCGCTGTCCATGTTCCACTCGCGCATCCACAGCGCGGCGGTACCGTCCAGATGCGCGCATTTGACCGCGATGGACCCTGCCGTGTCGTCACCGCGCGCCAGCACATAGGCGGGGATGTTGGCCTGGGCCAGCCGCGCCAGATAGGCCGCGACCCACAGGGACGCGGCCAGCCGAATGTCAGCCATCGCCGTCGCGGAAGTTCAGGCCGATCTCGTCATAACGCTCGGACTCGTTCTCCCAGTTCTCGCGGACGCGGACCTGCAGGAACAGGTGGACGCGGCGGCCCATGAACTCCTCCAGCTCGACCCGGGCAGCCTGGCCCACGGCCTTGATCGTCTCTCCGCCCTTGCCCAGGACGATGCCCTTGTGGCCCTGGCGGGCGACATAGACGACCTGTTCGACGCGGGCACTGCCGTCGTCCTTTTCCTCCCAGGCCTCGGTTTCCACCGTCAGCTGATAGGGGATCTCCTCATGCAGGCGCAGGGTCAGCTTCTCGCGGGTGATCTCGGCGGCGATCATGCGCATGGGCAGGTCGGCGATCTGATCCTCGGGGTACAGCCACGGGCTCTCGGGCAGGCTGCGCGCCAGCCAGCCGCGCAGCTGCTGACAGCCGTGTCCGCGCATGGCCGAGATCATGAAGGTCTCGGCAAAGGGATAGGCCTCGTTCAACTGCTGGGACAGGGCCAGCAGGGCCTCGGCCTTGACGCGGTCGATCTTGTTGATGATCAGCGCGACGGGGGTGCCCTTGCCCAGGTTCACCAGCTGATCCAGGATCGCCTGCGTGCCGTCGGTCAGGCCGCGATGCGCCTCGATCAGGACCAGCACGATGTCGGCATCCGACGCCCCGCCCCAAGCGGCGGCGACCATGCTGCGGTCCAGGCGGCGGCGCGGGCGAAAGATGCCCGGCGTGTCCACGAACACGATCTGCGCAGGCCCGTGCATGGCGATGCCGCGGATGCGGGCACGGGTTGTCTGGACCTTGTGGGTCACGATGCTGACCTTGGCGCCGACCATCTGGTTCAGCAGCGTGGACTTGCCCGCGTTGGGTTCGCCGATCAGGGCGACAAAGCCCGCGCGGGTGGGCCCGTCATCGGGCTGCACGGGGGGCAGGTCGGGGGTGATGTCGTCGTCGGTCATGTCAGTCCTTCCAGCCGGTCCAGCAGCGATTGCGCGGCGGCCTGTTCGATGCTGCGCTTGGTGCCCGTGCCGCGGGCCTGCGCGTCGCGGCCGTCTTCCAGCCGCACGGTAATCAGGAAGACCGGCGCATGGTCGGGACCGCTGCGTTCGGTCTGTTCATAGACGGGGGGCGGCATGCCCTGGGCCTGCGCCCATTCCTGCAATGCGGTCTTGGCGTCGCGGCTGTCGGCATCGACCCGCGCAAGCCGCGGCGCCCAGTGGCGCAGCACGACCCGGCGCGCGGCGTCAAAGCCTGCGTCCAGATAGACGGCGGCCAGCACGGCCTCCATCGCATCGGCCAAAAGGGCGTCCTTGCGGCGCCCGCCCGACAGCATCTCGGACCGGCCCAGCTTGAGCACGTCGCCCAGGGACAGGTCGCGCGCCACGGCGGCACAGGTCTCTCCGCGCACCAGCGCGTTGTAGCGGGGGGCCAGCTGGCCCTCGCTGGCGGCGGTGTCGGCAGTGAACAGCGCCTCGGCCATGACCAGGCCCAGGACGCGGTCGCCCAGGAACTCCAGCCGCTGGTTGTCGGGCCGCGTGATGCTGGCGATCGAGCCATGCGTCAGCGCGCGGATCAGCAGTTCGGGCCGTGCGAACTCATGCCCCAGGCGGGCCATGAAGGCCCGGATGTCGGCCGAGGGCGTCAATTCACCGCCTTGAAGAAGCGGTCGGACCGCCACGTCCAGAAATACAGCAGCGAGCGTCCCGCGGACGAGAACATGATCCGGTCGGCGCGGCCGATCAGGAATTCCGCCGGGACATAGCCCAGGCCGCCGATTTCCGCCGGGAAACGGCTGTCTTCGGAGTTGTCGCGGTTGTCGCCCATGAAGAAGTACTGACCTTCGGGGACCGTGAAGGTCGGCGTATCGTCGGCCACCCAGCCATCGACGATGTTCAGCACCTCATGGCTGTTGCCGCCGGGCAGCGTCTCGGTCATGCGCTCGCTGATGCAGTCGCCGCCCTCGGGGACCGGGTCGTTCACGCAGCGCGGGATCAGGCCCTGCGGGCCCTGCTGTTCCTTGACCTCGATGAACTCGCCGGCCGGGGTGATCTGGACCGGTTCGCCGTTGATCCACAGGCGGCCGCTGCGCATCTGCACGGTGTCGCCCGGCAGGCCGATCACGCGCTTGATGAAATCGACGTTGCGGGTCGGGTGGCGGAACACGGCCACGTCGCCGCGCGCCGGTTCGCGTTCCAGAATGCGGCCGCTGATGGGGCACGCCGAGAACGGGCAGCTATGCGCGGAATAGCCATAGGCCATCTTGTTCACGAACAGGAAGTCGCCGATCAGCAGCGTGTCCTTCATGCTGCCCGACGGGATCCAGAACGGTTGGAAGAACAGCGTGCGGAAGATGCCCGCGATCACCAGCGCCCAGAAGATCGTCTTGACCGTCTCCCAGATGCCGTCCTTTTTCTCGGGCGCTGCCGTTGCCATTCCGCGTGGTCCTCTTATCCCTCGGGCCGGGGGCCCTGCGTCGCGCGTTCATGGGCCGGGCAACGGGTCAAAGTCAAGCAGGCGCAGGGCCGGGACGCGCCTCGATCACCACGAAGGCCTGCGCCCAGGGGTGGTCGTCGGTCAGCGTGACATGCACGACCGCGTGATGGCCCGGGGGTGTCATCCCGGCCAGCCGGTCGGCGGCCCAGCCCGTCAGCGCCATGACCGGCTGACCCGACCGCAGGTTCGTCACCGCCATGTCGCGCCAGCTGATGCCCATGGCAAGACCCGTGCCAAGCGCCTTGGAGCAGGCCTCCTTGGCGGCCCACCGCTTCGCCAGGGTGCCTGCCTCGTCCGCGCGGCGGGCGGCCTTGGCCAGTTCGGTGGCGGTGAAGACGCGGTTGCGGAACCGGTCGCCGAACCGGTCCAGCGTGCCTTGGATGCGGTCGATATTGGCCAGGTCCGTGCCAATGCCCAGGATCATGCCGCGGGTCCGGATGGGTATTTGGACAACGGAGAAATCACGCCCGCGCCGCGTCCATGCGGGCGCGCATTTCCCGGATCGCGCCGTCCAGCCCCAGAAACACCGATTCCGAGATCAGGAAATGCCCGATGTTCAGTTCGGCCACCTGGGGGATGGCGGCGATGGGGGCGACCGTGTCGAAGGTCAGGCCGTGGCCCGCATGAACCTCCAGCCCCAGGTCATGGGCCAATGCGGCACCGTCGCGCAGCGCGGCCAGTTCGGCGTCACGTTCGGCGTGACGGCCTTCGGTGTCCAGGTCGCAATAGGCGCCGGTGTGCAGTTCGACCACCGCCGCGCCGATGCGGGCGGCGGCGCGGATCTGGGCGGGTTCGTGGCCGATGAACAGCGACACCCGGCACCCCGCCTCGCGCAGCGGCGCGATGTAGCCGGCCAGCGCGTTGTCGTTGCCGGCGACGTCCAAGCCGCCCTCGGTCGTGCGTTCCTCGCGCTTTTCGGGGACGATGCAGACGGCGTGCGGGCGGTGGCGCAGGGCGATGGCCTGCATCTCCATCGTTGCGGCCATCTCGAAGTTCAGGGGCTGGGTCAGGTTCGCCATCAGCGCGTCGATGTCGGCGTCGCTGATATGGCGGCGATCCTCGCGCAGGTGCGCGGTGATGCCGTCGGCGCCCGCGGCCTGCGCGATCAGCGCGGCGCGCAGCGGGTCGGGCCAGGGCGTGCCCCGCGCGTTGCGGATGGTGGCGACGTGGTCGATGTTGACGCCAAGGCGCAGCATGGGTTCCTCCGGGGTCGGGTCGGGGGCAGTCTAGCCGCGTGCCGGGGCGGATGCCAGTTCGGTCGCCACCGCCCACCGGCCATTGCGCGCAAGGGCCGCAGCCGCGCGGTCCGCGGCACCCGCATTGGCAAAGATGCCGAAACAGGTGGCCCCGGACCCGGACATCCGCGCCAGCCGCGCGCCCTGCCCGTCCAGCGCCTGCAGGACATCGGCGATGACCGGCGCCGCGGCAATCGCGGGGGGCTGCAGGTCGTTGCGGGTGGTGCCCAGCCAGTCCACCAGCGCATCGGCGTCGGCAAAGGCGGGAATGGGCGGCAGGGGCGGGTTGTCGCGGGACCGAAGGCCCGCAAAGATCGCCGGGGTGGGAACCGCAACGCCGGGATTGACCAGCACCAGATGCAGCGGCGGCAGGGCGGGCAGCGGGGTCAGCACCTCTCCGACGCCCTGCATGCGCGCAGGCGTCGAGGCCACGCAGACCGGCACGTCGGCGCCAAGCCGTTCGGTCCGGTCGGGCAGCGGGTGACCCATGCGGACCAGCCCGCGCAGCACCGCGGCAGCATCGGCAGAGCCGCCGCCGATGCCCGAGGCGACGGGCAGCGCCTTGGTCAGCCGGATCGCCGCCTGCCCGCCCGCCAGTTGCGCGGCGCGCAGGCACAGGTTGTCATCCGTCGACAGCCCAGCCGCAAAGGGGCCGTCGATGGTCAGGGACAGCGGGCCGGGGGTCAGCGCGACGCTGTCGCCGACTGCCGCGAAACAGACCAGCGAATCCAGCAGGTGATAGCCGTCCGGGCGCCGACCCGTCACGTGCAGCGCCAGGTTCAGCTTGGCGGGGGCCGCCTCGATGATCATTCGGTTGCGTCGGCCTCGGTCTGCGGGGACTGGGTGGGGTGGCTGGCGACGGGGCCGTCCTCGTCGTCCATCACGGCGTTCAGGCCGCGGTCCAGCTTGGCGCGGATGCGGTCGGCATCGACATCTCCGCTTTCGCCGGGCTCAAGGGACAGGGCGCGCTGCCACTGGATCTGCGCCTCACGGTGGCGGCCCACCATCCAGTAGATGTCGCCCAAGTGGTCGTTAACCAGCGGATCGGCGGCCATGGTGGCGATGGACTGCTCCATCGGGGCCACCGCCTCCTGATAGCGGCCAAGTCGGAAATAGGCCCAGGCCAGGCTGTCCAGGATATAGCCGTCGCCGGGCGACAGTTCGACCGCGCGCTTGATCATTTCCAGCGCCCGGTCCAGGTTCTGGTTCCGGTCGATCCAAGAATAACCCAGATAGTTCAGCAGGCTGGCCTGATCGGGGCGGATCTCCAGCGCGGCCAGCAGGTCGGCCTCGGCGCGCTTGAACTCTCCGGCACGCTCCAGAGAGATGCCGCGGGCGTAAAGCGGGAACCACCGCGCCTCGGGCGGGGCGTCGGCCAGCAGGTCCAGGGCCTTGTCATAGCTTGGGACAGCCTCGGAATACTTTTCCTGCTGGCGGGTCACGTCGCCAAGCGCAATCCAGGACTGCGCCAGGCCGGGATAGGCGGCGGTCAGGGCAAGGGCGGCGCGCTCCGCCTCGGCGGGGCGTTGGGCGCGCGACAGGGCGTCGATGCGCGACAGCTCTGCCTGGGGGCGCATCTCTCCCATGCGGCGGACGGCGTCGAATTCGGCCTCGGCCAGGTCGAACTGCTGGCGGTCCTGCAGCAGCTGCGCGGCCATCAGCCGCGCCTCGGGGTTCTGCGGCGCGATCCAGGATGCCAGCCGCGCATGGATCAGCGCCAGCGGTTCAGGGTCCGGACTGCTGGCCAGCGCCGAGGCAAATGACAGAAGCAGATGCGCGATCCCGTCCGCCGGGCCGCCCACCACGTCGAAGGGTACGGGCTGGCCCTGTTCCAGGCGCTGGCGCAGGGCCAGCAGCTGGGGTTCCGCCTCCAGTCCCTCGATCTCGGACAGCAGCGCCAGCGCGTCGTCGCCGCGATCCAGCTGCGACAATATCTGGACGCGGGCGGTCAGGCCCATCAGGTGGCCGCTGGCTTCGGACTGCACGATCAGGCGGTCGGCGGCCTCATAGTCGCCGGCCAGCGCACGGGCCAGCGCCAGGTGATAGTTCACGATGGGTGCCAGGTCCGCATTCGCGGCCATCGCCTCGAACGCGGCGATGGCATCGGTCGCGCGGCCCGCGCCCAGCAGCGCCCAGGCCCGGATGGTGCCGTCCATCAGATCCTGGTCCAGCGGCAGGTCCGGCGCGCGGGTAGCGTCGATCAGGTCGATCACGCCCTGCCAATCCTCCGCCCGGACCAGTTGCGCGCGGCGCAGCAGGCCGGACAGTTCGGTCGGGCGATCCTCGGCGAATAGGCGTTCGGCCATGGCCACCGCCTGGTCGACGTCCCCGGCCGATGCCAGTGCGACCAGCGCGCTGTCCTGCAGATAGACGTCCTGCGGATCCTGAGCCGACGCCAAGACGAAGTATCGCGCCGCTGCGCGGAAATCGTTTTCCACCGTCGCCATGCGGGCGGCCAGATAGGGACCGGCCAGGCCGCTGATCTGCGGCGGCTGTTGCGCGGGCTTGGGTTCGGGCGGGGTGTCCTGCGCCAGAGCCGGCAGGGCGGTTCCCGTCGTCAGCGCAGCCAGCAGGGCAAGGCGCAGCAGGGCAGCAAGGGGGCGGGTCTGGGTCAAGGGCGACACTTCCGGAAAATCACATTTGCGTTGCCGGCAGCCTAACGACCGGGGGCGGGGCAGGCAACGCCCCCACCTGTCGGTTTCATCACATGTTCGGGTAATACGACGGGCGACCGCGTCGCAAGGCGGCCTCGCGGACGGTTGGTCCGATCAGGTTCACGGACCATCGGGTGCCATATCGGGCCACCAATGGGCTCCTGCGCGGTCCGATCGGCTTGATGTCGCCCATGCGGCTCAGGTCGCGCCACGGCGTACCGCGCCGATATGATCATTGAGCCGTCCTGGGGTCGGAAACGCCCCTTAAATCCAGCACTGCAACGAATCGTCGACGGAATTGTCGGTGCAATCTTCGGTAAACATATGATCTTTCAACACGTCTTTTGACGGGTCACGCGTCACAGAATCGCACCAAGATATTTGCGTGATGGCATGAATTCGCCACTTTGGTCAGAAAGCATCAGGTCCAGCTAGGCGTGCTGCCGTCGTTCATGGTAATGTTCGAGTCCAGTACGAAAGAAAAAGCCTGCGGGATCAAAGCCCGTTCGCAATTCGGTTCGAAACGAAGATGTTGATCTGCTGCTGTGATGGCAGTCATTTTACCAAGTGGAGAGATCGGATGATTGCAGCCAATCTTGCTTTTGCCTTCACGGTCGCGGTCGCCGTCACGATGCTGTTTCTGTTCAGCGGATTTACGTATTGGGAATGCCTGACCGTTTACAGCGCGTGCGGGGCATTCTCGTTGCTCGGCTTTAGCTGGGCGTCGTTTTCGAGGACGCCCGCCCGTGCAGACCTGAGGTCATGACGGACGGGCGATCTGCCTGACTGGTAACCAGGACATCAGTGGAACAACCGTCGGCTGCCGCAATCTGAATGTCCGACAATCGATACTACACCACTTAGACTTGTGCATGCGCCGGATTACGTCAATCAAATATATGGTTGAATATATATTAGTGACTCTCTTTAAAGTTGTCAGATTGAATTTGATAATTCCTCATTTGCTTTTAATGCGATCAATGCCGCCCAATATCTGAGCTTGATATCGCCTCTCTGTTTTTGATCGGCATTTCAGGCCTAACTGAATCAGCATTTAAGATATTTTCGGCCGCGACCAAGACAAGTGCCTGCATCATTACGGACTGCCAAAGGCGACGTCATTCCGCGCAAAACAGTGGTCACATTTCATAAGCAGTCATTGATCTGGTCCCGTGCCTGCCTCGGCAGCCCGACAGGTGCTCAGCTACGGCAGCGGTCAATCCGTATGGCTTGAAAACCCGAAGACACCGTTTCGACGTCTTGAATTCCACCCCCGCACTCACAGTAATACATCTTGGTTTGACCGTCCAGGCGCCCCAGATGGAGCGCGGTGCGGTCTTCGGGATGTTCACTTACAAGGCGGACTGGGAACACCAGCCTTGGGTCGAGTTCGATTTCGAATTCGTGAGTGCCGACACCACGAAGGTCCAACTGGCAATCCACACGGAGGATGCTGCCGGGACCCACATCACCCTGAACGACAATGGCCTGCAAAAGTCTGTGATCGACCTCGGCTTCGATGCCACTGAGGGGTTTCATACCTATGAGGTCACGGTGACGGACACCGCCACCATCTTCTATTTCGACGGCGAGATCGTAGCGCGATTCAGCGTGGCCGACATGCCCGGCGGTGTCTGGAACGTCGGGCCGATGAAGAGCTATGTTGACCTGTGGGCTGTCGCACCCGGATAGGAGGACTGGGCGGGACAGTGGGTCGATCCCGGAGAGCCGTTGATCGGACGGATCGCGGGTGCAGACATCAGGTCCGGCGAATACGGCAGAAAATTCGTGACGCCCGACCCGGAGGTGGTTGAACCGGGCCCTGACTTGGTCCCGGGTTTTCCCCTGTTCCCTGCGGACGCCCTTTCCGGGAGCATCATCGGCAGTTCCGGCGCCGATCGGCTAGGGGGAATGCAGACGACAACGTGATGTTAGGCTTGGGCGGGGACGATACGAACACCGGACTGGCCGGTGCCGACACGATGTACGGCATGGGCGGCAACGACGCCTATGTTGTCGACGATGGCGGCGACATCGTCATAGACGCGGCGGGTGGCTGGTGGCGGCCGGGATGTCGTCCACGCTTCGGTATCCCATGCGCTTGGCGATCACGTCGACCATCTTGTCATGACCGGCTCCGCGCCCGTGACCGGTGTCGGCAATAGTCTGGCCAACCGTCTGACTGGGAATGCCTATGACACCATTCTGCGCGGCGCATGCGGTGCGGATACGATCGTCGGAGGAGCGGGGCACGACAGTCTATTCGGCGGTGTCGGGAACGACGTTCTGAACTGTGGTGCCGGCAATGGCATCTTTAGTGGTGGGGCTGGCCGAGATGCGTCGGATAGTAGGGCAGGAAACGATACCCTGATCGGCGGAGCTGGGAGGGACCTGCTTTCCGGCGGTGCTAGGGCTGATGTCTTTGTTTTCAGACTTCGTTCGGACCGTAATGTTATCCTAGACTTTCAGGACGATATCGATGCGATCCGACTGGTCGATCTGGGCACTCCAGTTTTGACCAAGCACGGGCACATGCCACGCAAAATGGCGCCCATGTCGTCTTTGATTTCGGGGATGGCGACAGCCTGACCGTACGCAACACGACGATCTCCATGCTGGGTGACGATCTGATCTTCGTCTGACCTGCCTTGGACCGGCTGTCACAATCAAGCGTCAGCAGCAACGCGATCGGCTGGTGTCTCCACGATCAGCAGCCGATCGACTATTGCAAGACACAGGCGTGGGTTTCGCGGTCGAGGCAGATAGAGCGTAACGGCATGCTCCATGCACGGCAGGTCGAAAACTGTGATCGAACCGAAGATCAGCTTCCGATCAGCCCAACCAGAATCTCCCGGACCTGAAGGGTGCAGGCCTCTTCGTCGCCGCTGTCGGCCAAGGTGCGGGCTTCGCCAAGCAGCGCGCGGGCCTCGATCAAGGCCTCGCCGCCATCGCCTGCCCTATCCGTCGCCTCAGCGGCGTCGGCTTCCGTTGCGCTGGCTTGATAGGGCGCGGGATCCGCGCCCTCCTCCGTCACGGCCTGCGCCTCGCGGGCACCCGCAACGCCCTGCCCGCCCGACGAGGCCGAGATGGCCAGCCGTGCCGCGTCGTCCAAAGCCTCCTCGAGGAAGGTGATCCGGTCGGCGCAATCGGCCAGCGCAGGGCCCGCGAAGACCGCAAGCCCGCCTGCCAGAAGCATCTGTTTCAGGGTCATCGACATGTCCTCAGCTGCGAAGTTGATCGGCCACCGGCAGGCGGCGGATGCGGGTGCCCGTTGCGGCAAAGATCGCGTTGACGATGGCTGGGGCGACGGGCGGCAGGCCCGGTTCGCCCACCCCCCCCAGGGGCTGGTCGTAACCGCCCGAGGAGACCAGATGCACGTTGATCTGTCGCGGTGCGGTCTCCATGCGGGGGATCAGGTAGTTGTCGAAATTGCCCTGCTGCGCGCGACCGTTCTGGAAGGTGATCTCGGTCGTCAGGGCCTGTCCCACGCCCATGATCACCGCCCCCTCCATCTGCGAGCGGATGCGGTCCGGATTGACATGGGCGCCGCAGTCGATGGCGATCTCGACGCGCGGAATGCGCACCGCGCCGTCCACCACCTCGACCTCGGTCGCCACGGCGACATGGCTGACAAAACTGTAATGCGCGGCAAGGCCCAAGCCGCTGCCCGCGGGCATCTGGCGCCCCCATCCGATGGCCTCGGCGACGGTTTCGGTGACCTTGCGCAAGCGCCCGGTGTCGATGGGATAGCGTTCGGGGCTCTCGCCATAGTTCCAGACGTCGCCGATCTCGCTTGGGTCGATCAGCCGGGCGGGGCCGATCACCTCCAGCAGGTATTCCAGCGGATCGCGGCCCGCCGCCTCTGCCAGTTCGGCGATGAAGGACTGGATCGCGAAGGCATGCGGGATGTTGGACACCGAACGATACCAGCCGATGCGCACATGCGCCGGGGCCTGCGGGTTCTCGGCCCGGACGTTGGGGATATCCAACGGCATGTTGGTCAGGCCCATGCCCAGTTCGAACGGCAGTTTCTGCTTGGGATCGGGGGCGAAGATCGACCCGATCGTGGGAGCCGCCGTGCGGTGCAGCCAGGCCACGGCCTTGCCTTGCGGGTCCAGCCCAGCCTCCAGCCGCTCGACAGAGACGGTGTGGTAATAGCTGTGGTTCAGGTCGTCCTCGCGCGTCCAGGTCAGCTTGACCGGGGCGCCCATCTCGCGACTGAGGATCGCGGCCTCCAGCACGAAATCGGGCTTGGACTTGCGCCCGAAACCGCCGCCCAGCAGCGTGACGTTGACGGTCACGTCCTCCTCAGGCAGTTCCATCCGCTGCGCCAGTCGCAGGCGGGTGACCTGCGGCGCCTGCACGCAGGCCCAGACCTCGCAGGAGCCGTCGCGAACGTCGGCCACCGCGGCGGGCGGCTCCATCGGGGCCTGCGCCAAGTGGGGGATGTAGTATTCTGCGACCACGCGGGTCGGCGCTTCGGCCAGCGCGGTTTCCACATCGCCGCGGTTCAGGATCAGCGTGCCGTCGCCGGTCTGCACCGCCGCCTCCAGCTCTGCCCTGAAATCGTCCGAGGAATAGGCGGCATGGGGGCCGTCCTCCCATTCGATGACCAGCGCCTCGCGTCCCTTGATGGCCGCCCAGGTGTTGCGCGCGATGACCGCGACGCCGCCAAGCGGCTGGAATTCGGCGGGAATGGCGGGCGGGTCCAGACGGACGATCCGCTCGACTCCGGCCACCTGCAGGGCGGCGCTGTCGTCCACGCTGGCGACGCGGCCGCCAAAGACCGGCGGGCGGGCGATGACGGCATAGAGCATCCCCTCGCGGCGCACGTCGATCCCATAGGTCGTGGTGCCGCGGGTGATGTCGTCATTGTCCACCAGCCCGATATCGGCCTTGCCGACATAACGGAACGTGGCAGGGTCCTTCAGGCGCAGACCCTCGCGGTCGGGGACCGGCAGGGCGGCGGCGGCGGCGGCCAACTCGCCATAGCCCATCGTGCGGTCCGATCCGGCATGGCGCACGACATGGCTCTCGGCGCGCACCTCGGACAGGGGCACGTCCCACGCGTCGGCGGCGGCCTGTTCCAGCATGGTCCGGGCCGAGGCCCCGGCCCGGCGCATCGGATCAAAGAAATGGCGCAAGCTGCGCGAGCCGTCGGTATCCTGGTTGCCGTAACGCGCCTCGTCACCGGGGGCCTGTGTCACGCGGACCATGTCCCATTCGGCCTCCAGCTCGTCGGCCACGACCATCGCGATGGAGGTCCGCACGCCCTGCCCCATCTCGGCGCGGTGGACGGTCACGGTGACGATGCCGTCCTCGGCGATGGACACGAAGACGTTCGGGTCGTCGCGCCAGGCGTTCGGCATGGCATCGGCCCCGAACTGGACCGTCGCGTCCTGCGCGCGGCCCAAGGTCGGCAGGCCGACGGCGAGGACCAGGCTGCCGACACCCATCCCCAGCAGCAGGGACCGGCGGCTGACATTGGCGATGCGGGCGTTGGCCGCGGGGGTGTTCGCCATCATTCGGTCCCCACCTGGGCGGCCTGCTTGATGGCGGCGCGGATGCGCGGATAGGTGCCGCAGCGGCACAGGTTCGCGCTCATCACCGTGTCGATATCCTCATCGGTCAGGTCGGGGGTGGAATCCACCAGCGCCGCCGCCTGCATGATCTGTCCCGCCTGACAGTAACCGCATTGCGACACGTTCAGATCGCGCCACGCCACCTGCACGGGATGGTCGCCGTTTTCGGCCAAGCCTTCGATGGTCCGCACCTCGGACCCCTCGGCGATCGAGATCGGGGTGATGCAGGCAAATGTCGGATACCCGTCCAGATGGATCGTGCAGGCGCCGCATTGCGCAATGCCGCAACCGAACTTGGTGCCAGTCAGTCCCAACTCGTCGCGCAGATACCACAGCAGCGGCATTTCGGGATCGCCATCGAAACGGTGCTCCGTCCCGTTCACGGTCAGGGTGATCATGATGGCGTCCTCGCTTTCGGATCTGGTTCGGTCAGGCAAGACTGACCGCAAGTGCCAACGCCACGCGGTGGGCACGGTTCCCGTGGTGACTGCGTGGCGTTGGCTTAAAGTCGTCCGGCCCTACCGCGGCCGCAACCGAACAGGCGTGCCGGATACCGGCACGCCAGCAGTGTCGTCAGGCCACAAGCGCCTTCCGGTTCTGCGCATGGCGTTGCGCCAGCTTGCGGCCCATGCGCCCGGACAGCAGCGGCCGCGCCGCCGGGGTCGCCGTGCCTTCGGCCAGTTCCGGGAACAGCGCCATGATCTCGACCCGCGCGTCCGCAGGGATCGATTTCAGTGCCTCTGCGCCGGTATACAGGGACTCGGTCTCCGCTCCGTTGGAGACGACGATCTGGTGGTCGTCGAACAGGAAATGGACATAGGTCACCTCTGTCAGGTCATCGGCCACGTCGATCCCGTCCGAAACCATCAGTTGCTTGGCGGCAACCAGCACCTCGGGCGTGCCGAACATGCGTTCCGCGATCCTGGAGCGGACCAGGATGCGGTGCTGGGGCGACACGATCAGGTCACGGGTCGGCAGCGCATCGCCTAATGCGCCGGCGCGGATGCGGACCGGGGCAAGCGCGGGGCGCTCCCTCAGGGTGGCGGCGTCGACGACGCGCTGTCCGGTCCAGCGGATCGGCTGAGGCCCGTTGTCGCGCGTCAGCACCATGTCGCCCACCTGCAGCGCACCGGCCGCAACGGGTCCGTCCACCGTCTCGATCAGCGCGTCCGATCCGAAGCAGACGACGGATGTCGAACCTTCGGTCAGTTCTTCCGCCGTGATCGCCGTTCCACCGTTCTGGATGCGCAGGGTGAAGTTCTCGGCAAAGCCGGCATCGACGCGAATGCTGTTCAGGACGCCGTCATCGGCCTGATCGGCCTTCAGCCAGCCAAGGGCCGAATTGTAGGGCGTCAGGCCATCCGCCGCGCGCTGAGCGTTGATGATGGCCAGATTGGCATCGTTGTAGAACGCCGTCAGGTCGACGCTGTCGTTGTTGGCCGGATCGTCGGTGGTGAAATCGGTGATCAGGTCGCCGTTCGACACGACAAAGACATCGTTGCCGGCACCACCGGTCAACGTGTCGGCACCATCGCCACCGTCCAGATAATCATCGCCGTCGCCCCCCAGCAGGACATCGTTGCCCGCGCCGCCCAGCAGGCTGTCGTCGCCGGCACCACCGCTCAGCAGATCATCGCCCGTGCCGCCCAGGATGGTGTCGTTGCCCGCGCCGCCCTCGACGGTGTCGTTCCCGCGCCCGCGTCGACATAATCGTCGCCATCGCCGGCATCCACCAGGTCCTGCCCGTCGCCTGCGGTGATGATGTCTGCCCCGCCGCCCGATGTGATGGTATCGTCACCCGCGCCGGCATCGATCGTCTCGGCGCCCAGACCCCCGGTAAAGCTGTCATTGCCGGCGCCCAGATTGAAATTGGCCGCCGTGGTGTTGGCAGAGGCGTTGACCCTGTCGGCACCCGCGCCTGTGGTCACCGTTTCGATGGTGTTGAAGGTCGCTGTGCTGGCACCGTTGGCGAACGTGCCCGCGCCGCCGTTGAACGTCACGGTGGACGCCCCCGTCAGCGTGGCGCCCGACAGGGTGTCGCTGCCTGCGCCGCCGGTGATCGTGTCGTTTCCGAAGGTGCCGGTCAGGTTGACCAGGTCGTTGCCTTCGCCCGCGTTGATGATGTCCGGGCCGGAACCGCCCGCATTGATCGTGTCCGCACCCGCACCGGTGGCGAACGTGCCCGCCGCGGTGCCGCTGATGGTGACCGTATCGGCGCCTGCGCCGGTGGTCACGGCCTCGATGGTGTTGAAGGTCGCGGTGCTGCCGCCGCTGGCGAATGTGCCCGAACCGCCGTTGAAGGTCACGGTCGACGCACCCGTCAGCGTGGCCCCGGACAGGGTGTCGCTGCCCGCGCCGCCGGTGATCGTGTCGTTGCCGAAGACGCCGGTCAGATTGACCAGGTCGTTGCCATCGCCCGCGTCGATGAGGTCGTTTCCAAGCCCGCCGTCGATGGTGTCGTTGCCCGCGCCCGCGCGGATCCGGTCATCGTTGAAGCCCGTTCCGGCCGACGTCAGACCGTCGCCACCGTCGATCCGATCGGACCCGCCGGCGGCCGGTTCCACATAGCCGCCGACGATGGAATCGTTCCCTGCGGTGCCGTCGATGAACCCGTCGTCGAAGATCCCGACTTGACGGTCGATCAGCAGGTTGATGTCGTCGTTCGCGACCGAGTCCAGCCGGATGGAGACGATCGGCTTCGACGTCAAGGCAGGGTTCGATCCTATGGAGGGGGGGGGGTGCAAGGAACAGCTCGCCCGTTTCCGCCTGCACCACCAGCAGCGTCACGTTGGACGCCGTCGTACCATCCGCATAGGTGACGGTGCCGGCGTAGCTGACCACGGCGTCAAAGTTGAACGTCTGCGTTCCTGCACCAATGTTGGTCGAGAACCGATCGACCGTCGTACCAAGTGGTGTGTCGGTGTCCAACGCCGCCGCGTCGCCCGCCCGGTTGATCATCGTCGCGGAGGTGATGTTTCCGTACAGAGGAGAGGTCTGCGATCCGAAAACCCGGTTTTGGGCGGTCAGGAGGGCAGAGGCGTTTTCAGCCCCTGCAACCAGTTCGGAGGGGTCGACGGTGACGATCCCTCCAATCGCATTTCGCGGAATTCCAAGCGAGATCCAGTTGAACGTCGTCGGCATGATGTATCCTAATTCCAGCCCAAGTTTTGGGTATGATGAATGGGCACCGGAAATCACGGCACCGGCTCAGACGCGAACTTGCACTAGATACGGGAGGGCGATCCGGACCGCGGACGATGTCCGTACGGGGATTGCCACACAGCCATCATCACGGACGGACCGCCCGGCGCGCGGGCATGTGGATGACGGCTGACCGCGAGGACTGGATGGGCATGCGAGCAACCTTTTCAGACGACTTGATGTCAATCGATGGTCGAGCGTGCCCGACCAGTCTCACGAGGGGTCGACCTAGCAACGCACCGTTAACCATTCAACTCCAGATTGCATTTGTAAGCACAATTTTGCCGATGAGTCGCGGTCGCCGTGATCGGCCGTTCCAACCGCTGCGGGAGATGACTTCAGGCAGGGGGTTCGGGACAGGCGGTATTGGTCACGCCTGTTTGCCCATTCCGGCCGGCTCACCTGTGCAGCGGATGAAAACGCCTCCGCCTCCAAGCAGTGACGTCCTGGCGGTGCCTCCGTGCCTCCGCGGAGGCTTGTCGACGATCGCGATGAGTCCCTTCCGCCAAGCCCAATCGGGAGGCCGAAACGGACTGAGACGACGATTCGGCGACAGCGCGTGCGCGATCACCACCCCCATCAGCAGAACATTGTTCCGGTACGGCTCATCTGCAGCCGCGGCATCCAAGTGATGACATCAAGGGGAAACGGGATTGGGCGACACGCGGTCCCCGTGCCATTGCTCATCGCCCCCAAGCGGGCTTTTCCGTGCCATCACCCGGCATTGGACATCAGGGGCGCGGCCCAAGGGACAATGCCGCCAGGCGGGCATGGATGATCTGTTCACGCGCCTCGCGGACATGAACGATCTGCTGGGACCCCTGCCGATACAGGGCGAGGATGGTCGCGCCCTCGGGGCCGTTGTCGATGTTGAATTCGGTGTCCGCTTCGAACTGAAGGACCACGGGGTCGTCTTCTGGAACTCTGGTCAGCGTTATCCGGGGCATAACTTGCCACTCCCTGCGCGATGCTGTGATCCGCAGACTTGGATACTGAACCCATCGGTCCATCAAGCCGTTTTGCCTGTTTCGCACGACTTTGCGCGCAACAGGCTGTTATCTGCCGATATTTGCCCGGAGATCGCCGAAACTTCGCTGAGTTCCAGCGGCCGCGGCACCTTGTCGCCTGTGAATGCGCATGGCGTTTCTGCCGGTCGGCCGGCTGCTGACCCTTCACGGTCCGACCGGGCAAAGCACCGGGTGTCGTCGGTCGGTTCGATTATCGCGGACGGGTGACGGTCCGGCCTCTGGTTGCGGGGTCTTGCCGCTTGCCGCCGGCGTTGGCATTTCGCGTCGCGCCGTCCATGGCCCGGACCAAGGCAACCTGCATGTCCAACTTGTCCCGCAGATCGCGGTAGGTCGCGTTATGGGCATAGGCCGTCAATGCGGAATCGATCAGTTCCCAATCCTCTCCGGACATGGACAAGCGAAACGTCGGCTCATTCTGGGCACGGTGCATACTGGTTACCTCAAACAACTACCCCTTGTATGTAGCGCGACTGCGCCCGTAACGCACTTGGCTATATGTACAGGCATGTTTGGCGCACGATCGGAGCAAATGCGTTCGGGAAAAGTACCGTACCGTTCGCGAGCAGCAGGTAACGACAGGCTGGATCGTGCAGGCACCGTGGCTGTGAGATTGACAAGCGCCTGAGACGGCATCCGCGTGCCGGAGTTCTGACACTCGGCTTGGTCCTTGAGGCTCAGAAGCAAGACATCCGGTATGGGCACGCGCAGACTGACCGTGCGCCGGACAGCGCGAACAGCCAGACCACCTGTTACGGGTCGCCGATGAAAGCATCTCGATGGCCATCTCCGCGCGTGCTCGGATGCTGCCTGGACCCTGCGGGTCGAATGGTGGGCGACAGCCACGACCAGCAGTCGGTCGTGTTTTCATCCCGATGCACGACAGTGACGACCGGGCTCGGGGGTGCCGAGCCCGGCAGGATCATCACATGTTCGGATAGTTGGGCCCGTCGCCGCCCTGCGGGGTGGTCCAGACGATGTTCTGGCTGGGATCCTTGATGTCGCAGGTCTTGCAATGGACGCAGTTCTGGAAGTTGATCACGAAGCGCGGCCCCGACGCATCCTCGACCACCTCATAGACACCGGCCGGGCAATAGCGCTGCGCGGGTTCGGCATATTCGGGCAGGTTCACCGCGATCGGCACCGACGGGTCGCGCAGCTTCAGGTGGCAGGGCTGGCTTTCCTCGTGGTTGGTAAAGGAAAACGCCACGTTGGTCAGCCGGTCAAAGGACAGCTTGCCGTCCGGGCGCGGATAGTCGATCGGCTTGTGGTCGCGCGCCTTGCCGGTGGCGGCGGCGTCGGACTTGCCGTGCGACCAGGTGCCAAGCGGGTTCCAGCCGGTCAGGTTCGCGGTCCACATGTCCACCGCGCCAAGCATCAGGCTGGCCGACAGGCCCATGCGCGACCAGATCGGCTTGACGTTGCGCACACGCTTCAGGTCGGCGCCGATGGCACCGTTTCGCACCGCGCCGTCGTAATCGGTCAGCCGGTCACCCTCGCGCCCCGCCTTGATCGCGGCGGCGGCGGCATCGGCCGCCTCGATCCCCGAGATCATCGCGTTGTGGTTGCCCTTGATGCGCGGCACATTGACCATGCCCGCCGAACAGCCCAGCAGCACGCCGCCGTCGAAGGACAACTGCGGCAGCGACTGCCAGCCGCCTTCGGTGATGGCGCGGGCGCCATAGCTGATGCGCTTGGCCCCTTCCAGCAGATCGGCGACCATCGGGTGGTGCTTGAAGCGCTGGAACTCCATGTAGGGGTACAGGTACGGGTTCGCATAGTTCAGGTGCACGACGAAGCCGACCAGAACCTGATTGTTCTCAAGGTGATAGATGAAGCTGCCGCCGCCGGCATTCTTGCCCAAGGGCCAGCCCATCGTGTGCACGACGCGACCTTTGTGGAATTTCTCCGGGGAAACCTCCCAGATCTCCTTCATGCCCAGGCCATATTTCTGCGGATCGCCATGGGCCGACAAGCTCAGCCGCGCATCGATCTGCTTGGCCAGGCTGCCGCGCACGCCCTCGGCGATGAAGACGTACTTGCCGTGCAGCTCCATCCCCGGCTCATAGCCGTCGCCGATGCTGCCATCGGGTTCGCGGCCGAACTCGCCCGCCACGACGCCCTTGACCCGGTCGCCGTCCCACACGACCTGGCTGGCGGCCATGCCGGGGAAGATCTCGACGCCCAGACCCTCGGCCTGTTCGGCCAGCCAGCGGCAGACATTGCCCATGCTGACGATGTAGTTGCCGTGGTTCGACATCAGCGGCGGCATGGGCCAGTTCGGCACGCGCACCTGCCCGGCCTCGCCCAGGACATAGAAATTGTCGTCGGTCACCTCGGTGGTGACGGGGGCGCCCTTGTCGCGCCAGTCGGGGATCAGCCGGTCGAGCCCGCACGGGTCCAGCACCGCGCCCGACAGGATGTGGGCGCCGACCTCGGAGCCCTTCTCCAGGACCACGACGGACAGTTCGGCGTCGATCTGCTTCAGCCGGATCGCGGCCGCCAGGCCCGCCGGCCCCGCGCCCACGATCACGACGTCGTATTCCATCGATTCGCGAACGATCTCGGTCTGGTCTGTCATGTGCTGGGGCCCCCTCCGTGGCAATCTGGCTGTCAAACAGATAGCGACCCTGACGGACGGGGGCAATCGTGACGCGGCGGTTGGCCGCGCGCGATTCTGCGATGCGGCCCATGCAGGCTTGCATTGGGCGTCGTTTTGGTGACCATGTCCCGGATCAGCTTCCGCGCCCCTGCCATTCCACAATGGCAGGGGCGTTGGTTTGGCACCCGCAAGGACGAACGCATCCCAACAAGGACCAGGGCAGCGATGGAAAAGATACCGATGACCCCCACCGGCGTGGCAGCGCTGGAACGCGAGCTGGGGCAGCTGAAATCCAAGGAACGCCCCGCCATCATCCGCGCCATCGCCGAGGCGCGGGAACATGGCGACCTGTCCGAGAACGCCGAATACCACGCCGCCCGCGAAAAGCAGGGCTTTGTCGAAGGGCGCATCAAGGAGCTGGAAAGCCTGTTGTCGCGCGCAGAGGTCATCGACCCCGCGAAGCTGTCGGGCAGCATCAAGTTCGGCGCCCGCGTCAAGCTGATCGACGAGGACACCGAGGAAGAGCGCAACTATCAGATCGTGGGCGAGGCCGAGGCCGATATCGAACGCGGGTTGCTGAACATCCGCTCTCCGCTGGCCCGCGCCCTGATCGGCAAGGACGAGGGCGACAGCGTCGAGGTGACGACCCCCGGCGGCCAGCGCAGCTATGAAATCGTCGAGATCCGGTACGGATGACCCAATGTCCCTGATTGCACGCATCGCCAGCCTGGCCAACCGCGACCGCCTGACCACGGTCGGCTATACGCTGACCGGCATCTGGCTGTTCCTGGTCGCCCTGTTCTGGCTGTTGGGGCCTGCGGGCACCGATGGCGGCCCGTCCGGCGTGGCGCGCCTTGTCTCGATCATGGGGACGGTCCTGCCGCTGGCCCTGATCTGGCTGGGCGTGTCGCTGGCCCGGCAGCTGGCCATCCTGCGCGCCGAGGCCGAGGATCTGCGCGCCCGCCTGGCGCATCTGCGCGGCGACGCCGCCCCGCTGGACGACCTGCCGCCGCCCGCGCCGCGGATGGCACCGCCCGCCGAGCCGCAGACCACCGCCGCACCGCGTCCCGCGGCCCCGCTGCCCAAGGCCCGCCAGACCGCCGATCAGCGTCAGACCGCCCTGCGGTTCGAGACGCAGGGCGCCCCGGTCGATGCGGCCACCCTGATCCGCGCGCTGAACTTTCCCGACGGTCCCGACGATGTCGAGGCGATCGACGCCCTGCGTCACGCGCTCAAGGACCCGAACCAGTCCAAGGTGCTGCGCGCCGCACAGGATGTCGTGACGCTGATGGCGGGACAGGACGTCTACATGGACGACCTGCCGCCGGAAATGGCCCGCCCCGATGTCTGGCGCCGCTATGCCGCGGGCGAACGCGGCAGCGCCGTCGCGGCCCTGGGTGGCATCCACCACCAGCCCGCGCTGGAGATCGCCGCCGCCATGCTGCGCGACGACGAGATCTTTCGCGACACCGCGCATCACTTCCTGCGCCATTTCGACGGGCTGACCGCGCGTCTGGTGCCGGAACTGGACGACCTGCAGATCGCCGTGCTGGCCGACAGCCGGTCGTCGCGGGCCTTCATGCTGCTGGGCCGCGTGTCGGGCGTCTTCGGCTAGACGCTCAGGTGCAACAGATGGACCTGCCCCCACCAGGGCAGGCCATAGCGGCCTTGGCCGCGCTCGGAAACCCCACCCTGTCATAGAATGCCAGCGCGCCGCGGTTGCGGGCGCGCACCTCGGCCCGCAGGCCCGGGCGACCGTCGCGTGCGGCGACCAGCGCCCCCGCCTCGATCAGCGCGCGCCCGGTACCCTGCCGGGGGTCCGTCACCGCCAGCCCGTCGATGACCAGATCGCCCGTGGGCGGCGCCGCGCGGAACAGCCAGCCCGCCACGCCCGCGCCGCCCCTCGCCGAACCGCCGCC
>NZ_BBPH01000061.1 GCF_000787695.1 Paracoccus sp. PAMC 22219
GGCGCGGGCCTCGACCAGCCCGTCCTGGGCGTCGCGCCAGCGGTCGATCTGGGCCACGACGGGCTTCAGCTCGGCATATTCGCGGCTGATCTTGGCGATCTGGTCGGCGGCGGGGCCGGCATTCAGCTGCGCCTCGAGAAACTCGAAACGGGCGGCGATCTGGTCAAGGCGGTCCTGGGGCAACATGGCTGCGGCTTACCCCCCGGCCCCGGACCGCACAAGCGCCCTTGACTTGCAGTGCGGCGCCGGGGGGGTCCGGGGGGCGCGCAGCCCCCCGGCGCGGCGCGGGACGCACTTCATCGCCGCGTCCAGCCGAACAGCGCGATCAGCTCCAGCGCGACATGCGCGCCGGCGATCGCCGTGGCCCCGGTCGTGTCATAGGGCGGGGACACCTCGACCACGTCGCCGCCGATCAGGTCGATCCCCGCCAGCCCGCGCAGCAGCGCCGCCGCCTGCCAGCTGGCCAGACCGCCCCAGACCGGGGTGCCGGTGCCCGGCGCGAATGCCGGGTCCAGCGCGTCGATGTCAAAGGTCATATAACAGGGCCGGTCGCCCACCACCGCGCGCACCCGCGCCAGCGTCGCCGCGATCCCGTCCTGATGCACCGACGGCGCGTCCAGGATGGTCACGCCCAAGGTGTCCGGGTTGTCCGTGCGGATGCCGATCGAGACGCTGGCCGCCGGGTCCACGATGCCCGCCCGGATCGCCTTGTACAGGAACGTGCCGTGGTCGATCCGGTCCGGGTCGTCGTCGACCCAGGTATCGGAATGCGCGTCGAACTGGATCAGCGCCACGGGCCCCCGTCGCGCCGCGACCGCGCGCAGGATCGGCAGCGTGATGAAATGATCGCCCCCCAGGGTGATCGGCGCCGCACCCGCATCCAGGATCGCGCCGATATGCGCCTCGATCCGGGCGGGCACCTCGCGGACATTGGCGTAATCGAACGCCATGTCGCCGTAATCCACGACGTCCAGCACCGCCATCGGGTCATAGCCCCAGCCATAGGGCGGATCGAAGGCCTGCAGGCTGGACGCCTCGCGGATCGCGCGGGGCCCGAACCGGGTGCCGGGCCGGTGGGTCACCGCCTGGTCGAACGGGATGCCCGTGACCGCGACGTCGACGCCGGACAGGTCCTTGGTATAGCGACGGCGCAGAAAGCTGGTGGCCCCGCCGAACGCGTTCTCGAAGGACAGGCCGCGCAGGCTGTCGCGCGTGAAGGCCTGATCCACCTGGGTCTTTGCATCTTCCAGCGCCATCGTGGTCCCCCCTGCCGTGCCGGCGGCCAGATTGGCCGCGCGCATGGGCGGGCGCAAGGGGCGGCGGACGCGGGCGGGGGCGAAAACCCTTGCATCCGCGCGGTTCGCTGCTATGACACGCCATCCTTCCGCCTGAGCTTGACTGTAACGGCGCAGCCTCTCGTGACGGGTGCGGAAGGGACGGCCCGTCGATGAAATGCGCATTCAAACCGAAAGGATCGCCATGCCTCTGTACGAGCATGTGCTGATCGCCCGCCAGGACCTGTCGAACACGCAGGCCGAAGGCTGATCGAACACTTCTCGACCGTACTCGCCGACAACGGCGGCAAGGTCGTAGAGCATGAATACTGGGGTGTGCGCACCTTGGCCTACAAGATCAACAAGAACCGCAAGGGCCACTATGCCTTCCTGCGCACCGACGCCCCCTCGGGTGCCGTGCTGGAAATGGAACGCCTGGCCCGCCTGCATGATGACGTGATGCGCGTGATGACCATCCGCGTGGACGAGCATCAGGAAGGCCCCTCGGTCCAGATGCAGAAGCGCGAAGAGCGTGGCGAGCGCGGTGACCGTGGCGACCGTCCGCGGGGCGACCGTCCCGACCGTGGCGACCGCGATCGCGGCGACCGTGGTGATCGTGGCGGCGACCGCGGCGAACGCCGCGAGCGGAACTGAGAGGATCTGACGAATGGCCAACAAACCCTTCTTCCGTCGTCGCAAGGTCTGCCCGTTCTCGGGCGATAACGCACCTGCGATCGACTACAAGGACACCCGCCTGCTGCAGCGCTATATCAGCGAACGCGGCAAGATCGTGCCCTCGCGCATCACCGCCGTCTCGGCCAAGAAACAACGCGAGCTGGCCCGTGCCATCAAGCGCGCGCGTTTCCTGGCCCTGCTGCCCTATGTCGTCAAGTAAGGAGACTGAACGATGCAAGTCATCCTGCTGGAACGTGTGGCCAAGCTGGGCCAGATGGGCGAAGTCGTGAACGTCAAGCAAGGCTTCGCACGCAACTATCTCCTGCCCCAGGGCAAGGCGATGCGCGCGTCGGAAGCCAACATCAAGGCGTTCGAAGGTCAGAAGGTGCAGCTGGAGACCCGCAACGCGGAGTCGAAGGCCGAAGCCCAGAAGATCGCGGACAAGCTGGACGGCCAGACCTTCGTGGTCATCCGTTCCGCATCCGATTCGGGCGCGCTGTACGGCTCGGTCACCACGCGTGACGCCGCCGACGCCGCGACCGAGGCCGGCTTCACCGTCGACCGCAAGTCGGTCGTCCTGCGCGAGCCGATCAAGGACCTGGGCCTGCATGACGTCACCGTCGTGCTGCACCCGGAAGTCGAGGCGACGATCACCATGAACGTCGCCCGCTCCGCCGAAGAGGCAGAGCTGCAGGCGCAGGGCAAGTCCATCCAGGACATGGCCGCCGAAGCCGACGCCGAGGCCGAGTTCGAGATCGCCGAACTGTTCGACGACATCGGCGGTGCCGATGATGGCGAAAGCGACGACCGCGACCGCAACTGATCCTACTGGATCAAGCGCAGACTTTTTTGCCGCGCCGGGAAACCGGCGCGGTTTTTCATTCGTTCCTGTCAAAATTCCAATTGCTGTGACACATCCCGACATGGACCTGATGACTGGACCCGACATTGCCCCGGCCGCCTTGGCCGTGGCCAAGGAAGTGGTGATGACCGACGCGCTGTCCCTGATGCTGCAGACCCGCCCGCATGTGCTGGCCGACGGCGCGACGGGGACCGCCCTGTTCAACATGGGTCTGGACGCCGCCACCCCGGCCGAGATCTGGAACGCCACCCATCCCGACCGCATCGCCGCCCTGCACCGCAGCGCGATCGAGGCCGGATCCGACCTGTTCCTGACCAACAGCTTTGGCGCGAATGCCAGCCGCCTGGCACGCCACGGTGCCGCCGCCCGCGTCACCGAACTGAACCGCCGCGCCGCGGAGATCGCGCGCGATCAAGCCGACCGCGCCGGGCGCACCGTCATCGTCGCGGGCAGCATGGGCCCCAGTGGCGAATTCATGGCCCCGATGGGCAGCCTGACTCATGCCCGCGCCGTGCAGATGTTCCATGAACAGGCCGAGGCGCTGCGCGACGGCGGCGCCGACATCCTGTGGGTGGAAACGCTGTCCTCGCTGGAGGAGCTGCGCGCCGCGGCCGAGGCCGCGCGCCTGTCCGGCATGGCATGGTGCGGCAGCCTCAGCTTTGACACCGCCGGCCGGACGATCATGGGCGTGACGCCCGGGCAGCTGGCCGCCGCGGTCGAACGCCTGCCCAACCCGCCCGTAGCCTATGGCGCCAATTGCGGCGTCGGCGCGTCCGACCTGCTGCGGTCGGTCACCGGTCTTGCGGCATCGGGCAACGAACGCCCGACCATCGCCAAGGGCAATGCGGGCGTGCCGCATCTGCAGGACGGCCATATCCATTACGACGGCACACCCGAACTGATGGCCGATTACGCCTGCTTGGCGCGCGATCTGGGCGTGCGGATCATCGGCGGCTGCTGCGGGACCATGCCCGCGCATCTGCGTGCCATGCACGAGGCGCTGGAGACCCGCCCCCGCGGCCCCCGCCCCGCACTGGACCAGATCACCGCGCAGCTGGGCGCCTTCAGCAGCTGCGGCGCGGACGACCGCCGCCACTAGAACAGCGACAGCTGGTCCCCTGCCCTGGGCGGCGGTCCGAACCGCGAACAGTCCAGCGCCGGCGCGCCCGTGCGATAGCCCAACCGCGTACGCGCCAGCCGGAACCGTTGCTGCGCCAGCTGGGCGTGCAGCCCCTCTCCGCGAAATCG
>NZ_BBPH01000060.1 GCF_000787695.1 Paracoccus sp. PAMC 22219
CAGCTCAAGGAGCGCGGCATCGAGGTGGCGGCTGTCCAGGTCTGGCGGGAGATCAAGGAACAGGCCGTCGAGGTGGCCCGCGTCGCCCAGGAGCTGGCCGAGAAGGGCCGCGCCTGGATGGAGCGCGTCACGGAACGGGCTGTGGAACAGGTGCGTGAGGCGGTGGAACGGGTCACGCCTGCCGATGCCTGGGGAGAGTTCTTCGCCGCCGCAGCCCCCGGTGCGTCAGCTGCCGCCGAGGGGTTGGCGCGGGATCTCGAGGTCGAGCGCCGGCTGGAGGCGCAGCGTGAGACTGCCGAGCGGGAGGCGCGGGAACGGGTGCAGGAGCAGGAGCGTCGTGCTCACGAGCGCGACGACGGCCCCGATCACGGGTGGTGAGGCGCTTTTTGGGCCCCTGCAGTTATAACGGGCGATAAAGGGTCGCACGCATCACATCGGCAATCAGCAATTACTCCTTCAAACATGCCGAAAACCTTGCAGATGCTGCATTGCAAGGTCATGGTTAGTGAACTCACAAAATCGGGGATCGCGATGCGTATCGTAGGAATTTGCCGCTATTCGTTGCTTGGGCGCGGTGATTGGCATGCCTATCGCGGAAAGACTGATGCAGAAGTCGAGGCGGTCGCCAAAGAACAAGCTAAATTGCTTTTTGCAAAAGATCGGATGAATGCAAGACTAGAGTCATTCGAACACCTGACCTTAGCAAGCCTTCGCGCCCAGACTGACCAAGACTACACCTTTATTGTTTTGGCATCAGAAATGATGCCCAAAATATACAGAGATAAGCTGCTGAGCTTATGCAAGGACATGCCGAATGTCCTTGTTCGATTTTTTCCTCTATCTAATGCAATAGAAGCGCAAGCTAAAGTTTATACCGAGATTGGTCTTACATACCGAGATGCCGTTCAGTTTCGCCTAGATGACGATGATTGCTTGTGCCGAACATTCATTCAGATGCTCCGTTATCATGCTAAAAAGTTCAATGAACCACTGCCGTTCGCAATAAGTGTAAGCAGCTTTTTGTATGCTGTTTCTGGCGGAAGCGGAAAGGGTGTATATGATTGGAAAACGCCTTTTCTTGGTGCGGGTGCCGCCCTCTGGCATCCCCGTAAAAGTATATACGCGTTCGGGCACTTTGCTTTGGGAGTAAGATTTCCTTATTCCATAATGGAGGGGCACCAGGCTTTGGTGACAAACACGGGCTTGAATGACACAGAAGCAACTGCTCAAAAAATCATAAAAGCTGGAATGACCCGTTTAAATATCGAACAGATCATGGAAGATATTGACCGAGATTTTCCTTTTCTCTCGGAAAATGCATTTGAAATCACTGGAATGCCATTGCAAATTTCGCTGATGCGCAAGGCTTCTGAGGTTCGTGGAACGTCAATGCTTCGACTAACCCCTATCAAGCTGTCCAATACCAAAGCCGCAAAAGCAGGGTAAGCGATACACTGATTATTAGGTAGATCAAGGCAAGAGACATATCTCAAGTTTATCGTTCTTACACGGCGTTGTTGCAGAATTCACCTTTCGAGGTGAGCTCCCCTTACCCCGCTAATCTCATGCCACGCGCCTGATCTTGCGGTGCCGAGTGCGTTGAAGTGGTTCATGAGTACGACGCGGATGTGGACCTCGGCGGCTTGCCTGTCTGGGTCGCGCGAGGCGATGCGCTCGCCGAAGGATTTGAGGCAGCGCATCTTTGCCTCGATCCGACTTCGGACGTGATAGCCGGACCAGTGCTTCCAGTTCGCTCGTCCTAAGCGCTTGCTCGCACGCAGGATGTCGTTGCGGGCATGGGCAGCGGGGCAGTCCTCCTTCCACAGGCGGCCGTTCCTGCGGATGGGGATGACGGCAATGCCGCCGCGATCCACGATTGCGGTGTGGCATCGCCGAGTGTCGAAAGCACCGTCGCCGGTCACGGTGTCGATCTGTTCATCCGGCGGGATCTGATCCAGCAGGTCAGGCAACACAGGGCTGTCACCTTCGCGGCTTGAGGTGAACTCCACGGCCCGAATGTCGCCGGTGGCAGTATCCATGGCCAGGTGAACCTTGCGAGACTGGCGCCTGCGGTGGGTGCTGTGCTTGCGGGCAAGCCACTCTCGTTCATCGGGCCTACGCGGCCCCACCGGGGCCACGGTCCCTCTTCACCCCAGGAACTTGATCCCCGTGCTGTCGACCAGCAGGTTCAGCGACACCGCTCTGCGGCGGTGGGTGATCTGCACAGCAAGGGTCTTCT
>NZ_BBPH01000059.1 GCF_000787695.1 Paracoccus sp. PAMC 22219
TGCTGGCCGGGGGCGGGGGTGCCGACCGATGGTCGGCGTGCTGCCGCCCGGCGGCGCGCGCCGCTGACGCGGGCGCGGGGGTGCGGGGCCGGGGTGGGTTCCCCGGCCCTGTGCGTCATTCGATCTCGACCAGAAGGTCCTTGGCGTCGATCTGCTGACCGGGGCTGACATGCAACGCCGTGATGGTGCCGTCGCGCTCGGCGTGCAGGCCAGTCTCCATCTTCATCGCCTCGATCGTCAGCAGCAGGTCGCCCTGCTTGACCTGCGCGCCTGCGTGACGCCGACCGAGGCCACCACGCCCGGCATCGGCGCGCCGACATGGCCGGGGTTCGCGGCATCGGCCTTGGGGCGCGCCGCCTGCGCGCCGGTCGCGGTGCGGTTCGGGACGCGCACTTGACGCGGCTGGCCGTTCAGTTCGAAGAACACCTTCATCTGGCCGGTCTCGTCGGTCTCTCCCAGGGTCAGCAGGCGCACCTCCAGCGTCTTGCCGGGGTCGATCTCGACGCTGATCTCGTCGCCCGGCTCCATCCCGTAGAAGAAGGTGCGGGTGGGCAGGGTGCGCACCGGGCCATAGGTGTCGTGGCGTTGCATGTAGTCGGTGAAGACCTTGGGATACATCAGGTATCCGTTCAGATCCTCATCGTCGATGGTCTTGCCGTCCAGCATCTCTGACAGCTTGGCGCGCTCGGCCTCTAGGTCGACGGGCTCCAGATGCGCGCCAGGGCGGTCGGTGATCGGGACCTCTCCCTTCAGCACCTTGGCCTGGATCGCGTGGGGCCAGCCGCCGGGGGGTTGGCCCAGATTGCCGCGCATCATGTCCACGACCGAATCGGGAAAGGACATGTCGCGGTCGGGGTTCGTCACATCGTCCGGCGTCAGGTTCTGGGACACCATCATAAGCGCCATGTCGCCCACGACCTTGGACGACGGCGTGACCTTGACGATGTCGCCGAACATGCGGTTCACGTCGGCATAGGCCTGCGCCACCTCGTGCCAGCGATCCTCCAGCCCCATGCTGCGGGCTTGCGATTTCAGGTTGGTGAACTGGCCGCCGGGCATCTCGTGCAGATAGACCTCGGAGGCCGGGGACTGCAGGCCCGATTCGAAGGCTGCATAGCTTTCGCGCACGCGTTCCCAATAATTGCTGATGGCGCGGACCGCGCCGATGTCCAGGCCGGTGTCGCGGTCGGTGTGGGCCAGCGCCTCGACCACCGACCCCAGGGTCGGCTGGCTGGTGTTGCCCGACAGCGCGTCCATCGCGCAATCGACCGCGTCGACGCCCGCATCCGCCGCGGCCAGGATCGTGGCGCCGCCCATGCCGCTGGTGTCATGGGTGTGGAAGTGGATCGGCAGCCCGACCTCCTCCTTCAGCGCCTTGATCAGGATGCGCGCGGCGGGCGGCTTCAGCAGGCCCGCCATGTCCTTCAAGCCCAGCACATGCGTGCCCGCGGCCTTCAGCTCCTGCGCGGTTTTCACGTAATATTGCAGGTCATACTTGGACCGGTCGGGGTCCAGCATGTTGCCGGTATAGCAGACCGTGCCTTCGCAGATCTTGCCGCTGTCGATCACCGCATCCATCGCGACGCGCATGTTCTCGACCCAGTTCAGGCTGTCGAAGACGCGGAACACGTCGACCCCGGTTTCCGCGGCCTGTTTGACAAAGAACTGCACCACGTTGTCGGGATAGTTGGTGTAACCCACCCCGTTCGACGCGCGCAGCAGCATCTGCGTCATCAGGTTGGGCATCTGCGCACGGATGTCGCGCAGGCGCTGCCACGGGCATTCCTGCAGGAACCGGTACGCCACGTCGAACGTCGCGCCGCCCCAGCATTCGACGCTGAACAGCTGCGGCAGGTTGGCGGCATAGCTGGGCGCCACGCGGATCATGTCGATCGACCGCATCCGGGTCGCCAGCAGCGACTGGTGCCCGTCGCGCATGGTGGTGTCGGTGATCAGCAGCTGTTTCTGCGCGGCCATCCAGTCGGCGACGGCCTGCGCGCCCTGTTCCTCCAGCAGCTGGCGGGTGCCCGGCGCGGGGGCGG
>NZ_BBPH01000058.1 GCF_000787695.1 Paracoccus sp. PAMC 22219
ATAACGTCCCGATCGCCCTGCATTATCCCGGCGGCGCAGCCAGCCCGTCGCCATGACCAAGCCGGAAAACTCCAGCATCCGGCGGTCCAAGGTTGGGGAGCAGCGCATTGCCTCAAAGTTAGCGAAGAAGGCGTCCAGGAAACATAGGGTTATTCAGACATGGCCATGGGGTATGTCGCGAAATTGGGGCGTTTAAACTATCAAGTTGCTACTTTGGGAAGAGGTTTGAGTATTGCTTTGGAAAGCGAGAAACAGTTTTTGAACCGTGGCCCCGCAACCATTCTCATAGTCTCAAAACTAGCCGCGGCAAGTCGCCGGGGCTTTCGCATGCGTGCTCCATGGCTACATGTCGCACCGCCCGAAACTTGGTTGCCGGACGCCAACCCCGAAATCCCCGCCAGTTCCCCCACCAGTTCGATCCGGTGCTCATCCGGCGCCTCTGAGTCCGGCGTCATCCAGATCTCGCTGATCAGGCCCTGCAGGATCGTCGTCGCCTCCCGCTTCGTCGACGTCTGTTGCAGCGCCGCAGCCAACCCCTCGATCTGCCTCAGGTAACGATCCCCGAGCGACGGTGCAAGCGCAGGGCAGGGCGTTCGGGGGTCGCCGCCATCTGTGCGGACAGTCCCGCCTTCCGCGCCTCCAGCGTGGCCATCTTCGCCTTCATCGAAGAGTGATACATTCCGTCTTCGACAGCCGTGAGGATACTGGCAATCTTCTTCTCGGTCTGGGCCAGCTCCTTCCACGCTGCGTCATGATTGCTGCTGCGCTGACCCGCCGCCGCGTTGAAGGCCTGGCGATATTCCTCGACGACAGCCGCTATCAGGTCGGGATGCATCAGCCGCTCGCGCAAGCAGCCAAATACCCGTTCCTCCAGCGCGTCCCGCCGGATCGTCACCCGGTTGGTGCAGGCCGCGTCGCCCCGGTTGCGGGGCCTCTGCAGCCGAGGCGCGTCTTGTTGATCATCGCATAGCCCGATCCGCAGCAATCGCATCTCAGCAGTCCCCAAAGCAGGTAGTCAGGTCGCCGGGCCCGTTCCGGCCTCGGTCGCTGGTACTTCACTCCAGCCGGGTTCATCGCCTCGCGTATCCTCGCCTACCGCGCCTTGACCCGGTCCCACAGCGCGTCATCGGCGATCCGCAGATCTGGCACCTAGGTCGTGACCCAGGCGCTGACGGGGTTCAGGCGCACCTGACGCCTCGTGGTGTCGGGGTCCTTCAGGAAGGTCTGCCGGTTCCAGACCAGGATGTCGACAAACAACTCGTTGTTCAGAATCACCGTGCCGCGCTTCAAGTTGCCCTGAATGGTCGACGACCCCCAGAAGCCCGCGCCCTTGACGCCGCTCCGCGGCGGCGCTACCCCCCTCGGCGTTCAGCGCCGCCGCGATCCGCCGCGCCGAAAGGCCGCTGTCCTAATCCGCGAAGATGCGCAGCACCACGGCCGCTTCCTCCCGGCCGATGTCCCATTCACCGATGACGACAGAGCCATCGGTCGCAAAGGCGCGGCGCACACGATAGCCGTAGGAGATGCCACCCCCGGACTAGCCGGCGAGCACCCGTCCCACGAGGCCACTGCGGGTCTTGTCGATCATTTGTTTGAGGAACTGCGAGGGTTGAAGCCCGCCGATGCTGACCCACATCTCGTCGATCTCGCCTTCGGAAGGCCGTGACTATCCGGACCCCGGGGTGGCGCATCCGTTTGTAGAGCCGGGCCATGTGCTCCTGATCACGGGACAGGCGATCCAGTGCTAGGCATCGATCAACAGCAATTCCGCCGTAATGCAGACCATGTTGGATCCCGAAAGCACGCCTTGGCGCACGGTGCCTTCCTGACCGACCGAAGCGATGCGTAACCGGGCGCCATCTTGGCCTAGAATCAGGATCTCAGCCGCTGGACCGGGCAGCCGGTCGCCGGAGGAAAGGCGCGTGCCGATAAGGCTGCCGAGGCCCAGGATGCGTGTCCGGGCGCGCGTCAAAGCGTTGACCGTGGGCACCAGGTCCATATGCGGGCGAAGCCGCACAAGACGCGCGGGAAGTCCGCCTGAAAGCCGCCGGGGCAACGGACGTGGCCTGAACAGGGGAAAGCCCGTCTCGGCGTCGGGCCCGCGGCGGAAGATGGCACCATCCAAGTGCCATCCGTTGATATGGGCGTCGCGTGACAATCGCGTGGCCTCGGGACGAAGGTGGCCCATCTGCAGGATGCCCGTGGCGTCGGTCCAAAGGCCATGTGCGTGGATTGCGCCGCTTTGGCCCAGATGCAGGCCGGCGGTGACGATGCGGGCGCCGGTGCCCAGACTGCGGGTATCGCTGTAGAAGGCCACCCGCCCATCGCCGGGCGGAGGCGCCGGGATGACGAAGGACAGCCGATCACAGGGCAGATCCTCAAGCATCAGCCAAGCCGCGGTGATCCCCGCATTCCGGGCGGCGACCGCAATGGCACGGTCCAGCGGCAGTCCTGCCCTCAGCCGAAGGCGCACTGGATGCGCGCGGCAGGGGACGACCTGGATGCGCTGTCGATCCGCCGGGCCGGGGTGGATCAGCATTCGGCCTGCGGCCATTGGTTTTGGGCGATCAACTCGTCACGGATCATCTTGCGGGTGACCTTGCCATAGGCGGATTTGGGCAGCGCATCCCAGATCAGCAGGCGTTTGGGTCGCTTGTAGCTTGCGATGCGCGGGGCCAGCCAGTCCAGCACTGCCTGCGGGTCGGGGGTTGTGCCCGCGCGGGGGACGCAGACGGCCAGTCCGGCCTCGCCCCAGACGGGATCGGGCGCGCCCAGCACGATCGCTTCGGACAGGTCGGGATGGGTGAGCAGCTTTTCTTCGATCTCGCGCGGGTGAATGTTCGATCCGCCCGAGATGAACATGTCCGACGACCGCCCCGTCAGATAGAGGAACCCCTGCGCGTCCATGTGGCCAAGGTCGCCGGTCAGGAACCAGCCGTCGCGGAAGGATTTGGCATTGGCCGCGGGGTTATCATGATAGCCGGCAAAGACCGCGGGACCGATCACGGCAATCTCTCCGGTCTCACCTGCCGGCAGTTCGCGGCCTTGGGCGTCCTGGACCTGCACCTGCATGCCGGTGCGCGCCAGCCCGCAGGTGCCGATGCGCATGGTGGCATCGTCTGCCGAGTGATGGGCGGGGGGCAGGACGGTGATGTTGCCGGTGACCTCTCCCAAGCCAAAATACTGGACCAGCACCGGGCCTAGGGTTTCCAGCGCGCGGATCTGATCGGCGCGATACATCGGCGCACCGGCATAGATGACATAGCGCAGGCTGGAATGGTCATGGCGGGCGACGGACGGATCCTCGACAAGCAGTTTCAGGATGGTGGGAACGGTGAACATGTTCGTCACCCGGTGCCGTTCGACCAAGGCCCACAGCTGGGCCGCGTCAAACCGGTCGCCGGCGGGCAGAATGGTGGGCACGCCGCGCGCGATCTGGGTCAGGGCGTGGATGCCGGCGCCATGCGACAGCGGCGCCACCACCAGCGAGGCATCCGCTTCGGTCGTGCCGGGCATCAGGTCGCACAGGTGGTTGGTCACGACAAAGGCCATCTGGCCATGGGTCAGCACCGCAGCCTTGGGATGCCCCGTCGTTCCCGAAGTGTAGAAAAACCAGGCCGGATCGTCGCGGGCAACCGCGACCTCGGGCGGCATCTGGCCCAGATGACGCGCGATCAGCGCATCGTGGTCAGGGCCCAGGGGCGACGTGCCGATGGGGATGATCGCGGGGATATGGGGTGCGCAAGTCGCGGCATGGTCAGGAAACTGCGCGCCGCAGAACATCGCCCGCGCGCCCGAGGATTGCGCCAGATAGGCCAGATCATCGGGCGCCAAGCGGAAATTGGCAGGCACCCAGACGGCGCCGATGCGCCAACAGGCGAACATCGTCTCCAGCATCTGCAGGCAGTTGGCGGATTGGACCAGAACGCGGTCGCCTTTGGTCAGGCCATAGTCGTGGATCAGCGCATGGGCCAGCGCGCCCACGCGGGCCTGCATCCGCGCCCAGGTGGTCACGTGGTCGCCATGGATCAGGGCAGGGGCGTCGGGCAGGCGTCGGGCGTTCTGGGTCAGGAAATGGCCCAGGTTCATCACCCTGTCCGAGACGGGGGTCATCGCACCCGCTCCAGGATCGAGACATAGTTCGTCACCGCAGCGCCCCCCATGTTGAAGACCCCTGCCATCGTCGCGCCCGGCAACTGCATCTCTCCGGCATCGCCTGTCAGCTGCATCGCGGCCATGACATGCTGCGACACGCCGGTCGCGCCGATGGGGTGGCCCTTGGATTTCAGCCCGCCTGACAGGTTCACCGGCAGGCGTCCGTCACGGTGGGTGACACCGTCCCGGATCACGCGGTGGCCTTGGCCGGGTTCCGCCAGACCCATCGCCTCGTATTCCAGCATCTCGGCGATGGTGAAGCAGTCGTGGGTTTCCACCAGCGACAGGTCGTCCAGAGTCACGCCCGCTCGCTCCAGCGCCTGCGTCCACGCAGATCGGGCGGCGCGCATCTCCAGCATGTCACGGCGCGACAGGGCCAGTGGGTCGTTGGCCTGCGCGCGGGCGCGGAACGCGATGGCGCGGCGCATGGTCATTGCGGTGTCCGCGTCGGCCAGCACCAGCACCGCGGCACCGTCCGAGATCAGCGAGCAATCGCTGCGCCTGAGCGGCCCCGCCACCCGCGGGTTGCGGTCAGAGACGGTGCTGCAGAACGCCACCCCAAGATCCTTGCGCATGTGCGCATAGGGGTTTCGCATGCCGTTTTCGTGGTTCTTGGCCGCGATCATGGCCAGTTCCTGAGACCGGTCGCCATGGCGCTGAAAATAGCTGGCCGCGATCTGGCCGAACAGGCCCGCAAAGCCGGCGTCGATCTGCGCCTCCTCTGCGTGGAAGCTGGCACCCAGCAGAATGTCGCCCACATCCGCGGTGGGGGTGGCGGTCATCTTTTCCGCGCCCACGACCAGCGCGATGCGGCCCCGGCCCGCGGCGATGAAATCCATCGCACCGTGCAGGGCGGCAGAGCCTGTGGCGCAAGCGTTCTCGAAACGCGTGGCGGGGACGTGGGCCAGTTCGGGCACGGCCATGCCCACCAGCGCGCCCTGAAAATCCTGGGGTGAAAAGCCGTTGTTGAAGACCCCGGTAAAGATGCCGTCCACGTCCGCTGCCGTGATGCCGGCATGGTCCAGCGCAAGGGGCACGGCCTCGGCCATCAGGGCGCAGGTGTCGGGGGCGTCGGACTTGCCAAAGCGCGTGTGGCTCCAGCCGACGATCATCGGGTCGGTCATGTCTGTCTGTCCTTGGTTGGCTGAGCAAGGCGGGCCTCTATCCGGGCGGCCTCGGCGCGTAGATGGCGGGTCAGGTCGGGCAGGCGATCGGGACGCATCCTCGCCTCGACCGTGGCGACGGACAGCGCGCCCGCCAGCCGCCCGTCGGGATGATGCAGCGCGATGCCCAGGCCCCAGGACCCCTCGATCACCAGGCCGGGGTTCAGCGCCACGCCATCGACGCGGGTCTGCGCGATCAGGTCGCGCATCCGGTCCGGGGTCAGGGTCGGATAGCGGTCCGTCAGCACCGGCGCGATGGCGCGCAGGATGGTGTAGGCCTCGTCGTCGGGCAGGGCGGCAAGCATCGCCAGCGACCCTGCACCCACGCCCAGGGGATGGGTCTGGCCCGCGACCAGCGCGTGGCTGCGCAGGGGATAGCTGCCTTCCTCGCGCATCAGGCACAGCGAACTGGCCCCGCGCCGCACGGACAACAGCGCCGCATCACCCGCGATCTGCGCCAGGCGCATCACGCTTTCGCTGGCCGCCGCGATCAGGCCGGGGCGCCGCGCGGCTTGCGCCCCCAGAACCTGTATCTGCGCGCCCAGGTGATAGCGGCTGCCCGCGTCCTGTTCCGCCATGCCCGCGCGGATCAACGCCAAGGCCAGCCGCCGGACGGTGGCCTTGTTCAGCCCGGTGCCGGCCACCAGACCGGCCAGCGTCGCACCCTGTTCACCGCTGGCGCCGATCAGGGACAGCACCAGCAGTGCCCGGTCCACGCTTTGCGTGCCGGTATCATGATGGTCCACAATATGAACCGATGGGCTGGGCTGAGTCATACGCAATCCCGTTCTTCAAAGGCAAGATGGCAAGGGAATCGCAGTTTGCGCAAGTTTTTTCTTGCCACATCATGAAAGGTCGCACCATGATATGAACCGACGCCACGGGAGGGTGGCAGGTTCAGGGAGGGGATTGCGATGTCACGGATGGGATGGGGACGGCTGGCGCTGGCCACGGCTTTGGTTTCGGCAATGGGCATGGGGGCCGCGCTGTCCGAGACGCTCCGCCTGTCGCACAACACCGGGGACGGCACGACCTGGCACAAGGGCGCCGAGCGGTTTGGCGAGCTGCTTGCCGAACGCACGGACGGAGAGATGGAACTGCGCGTGTTTCCGAACGCCCAGCTGGCCGGCGGCGACCAGATGCGTCAGGCCGACATGGTGGGCCGGGGCGCGCTGGATTTCGTGATGACCTCTGCCATAAACGTGACGCCGCTGGTGCAGGAGATGGCGGTCTTTTCGCTGCCCTACATGTACGAGAACTATGCCCAGGTCGACGCCACCACCGCCGATGGCGGCCCGGCCGAGGCGCTGCGCGAGATCCTGCGGGGCAAGGGCATCGAGGTGCTGGCCTGGGGAGAGAATGGATTTCGCGAGGTCACGAACAACACCCGCCCGATCAAGACGCCCGCGGACATGCAGGGTCTGAACATGCGCGTCGCAGGGCCGATGTACATCGACGTCATGAACGCTCTTGGCGCCAACCCCCAGCAGATGCAGTGGACTGAGACCATGACCGCGTTGCAGCAAGGCGTCGTCGACGGCCAGGAGAACCCGATCGGCGCGGTGATCATCCCGCAGCAGGTCTATGAAGTGCAGAAATACCTGACCGCCTGGCATTATTCCTATGATCCGATCTTCCTGGGGATCTCCAAGGCGAAATACGACGCCTATGACGCCGAAACCCAGACCATGCTGCGCGAGGTTGCGGCCGAGGCCATGGACTATCAGCGCCAGATCACCCGCGAGGGGACCGAGACCGGCGTGGCCTTCCTGCGCGAAAAGGGGATGGAGGTTTATGAGCCGACCCCCGAGGAGCTGGCCGCGTTCCGCGAGGCGACGCAGCCCGCCTTCGACCAATGGGCCGAACAGGTCGGCCCCGACCTGGTCGCATCCTTCCAGTCGGCCATCACGCAGGCCGACTGATCCGGGGGGCCTGCGTGCCCCCCAACCCCGCCGGAGGTGCCCATGCTGTCCTTTCTGTCGCGCGAGGCCGAACGGCTGATCTGCGCCGTCTTGTTCCTGGGCATGACCCTGCTGGGATTTGCCAACGTGGTCGTGCGTTATGCCACCAACTATTCCCTGGCCTCGTCCGAGGAGCTGCTGACCAACGGCTTTCTGCTGCTGACCGTGTTTGGTGCGGCCATCGCGGCGCGGCAGGGGCAGCACTTGGCGGTTACGGCCGTGGTGTCCATGCTGCCGCGCCGGGCGGGGCAGGCGGTGGTCGTGCTGTCGGTGATCCTGTCCGTGGGATTGCTGATCGCATCGGCTTGGCTGGCTTGGGGGGCGCTGCAGGTGCTGTATCAGAACGGGCTGACCTCTTATGCGCTGCGGATCCCGATGTGGTATTATCAGGCGGCGGTGCCTTTTGCCTTTCTGCTGATTGCCTGGCGGTTCGTTCAGCACGCCCTTGATGAATTCAGGCAGGCGGGGGCGGATCATGCCTGATATCGGTCCCGGCACGCAGATGATCGTGCTGTTCTTCCTGCTGCTGGCGCTGCGCGTGCCGGTGGCGTTCTCTCTGGGTCTGTCGGCGCTCTATGCGATGTGGCGGATGGGCTTTGGGCTGGACTTGGCGGGCGATCTGATCACCGCGGGGGTCGCGCGCTATTCGCTGCTGGCCATCCCGTTTTTCATCCTGGCAGGTGCGCTGATGGGCTCGACCGGAATCGCGGAACGGATGATCCGCTTCTTTCGCGTGCTGGTGGGCGGCCTGCCCGGCGGCATGGGCGTGGTGGGCACGGTCGTCTGCCTGTTCTGGGGCGCGGTCAGCGGATCGGGGCCCGCATCGGTCGCCGCCATCGGCCCGATGATCATCAAGGGCATGGAGGAGGACGGCTATACCCGCGCCCATGCCGCGGGGCTGGTCTGCGCAGGCGCGGCACTGTCGATCGTCATTCCGCCTTCGATCGGGCTGGTGTTGTTCGGGGTCATCGCCGAGGTGTCGATCTCTCAGCTGTTCTTGGCGGCGATCATTCCGGGGCTGTTCATGGGGCTGACCATGCTGGCCGTGCTGCCCTTCATCGCGCCCAAGGGCGCAGGCGCGGCACTGGAGCGGTTGATCCCCGATCCACATGCCGGCCTGCCATACGGCGCGCGCCTTTGGCGCAGCTTTCGCGACAGTTTCTGGGGGCTGATGACGCCCGTTGTGATCTTGGGCGGGATCTATTCCGGCATCTTCACCCCGACCGAGGCGGCGCTGGTCGCCACCGTCTATGCGCTGCTGGTGGGGGGGCTGATCTATCGCAGCCTGTCCCTGCGCGCGCTCTATGACACGCTGGCGGATGCTGCGGCATCGTCGGCGACGGTCATGCTGATCGTGGCCTATGCAGGATTGTTCGGATGGGTCATCACCGTCGAGGATCTGGTCGGCACCTATTCCAGCGGCCTGCTGGCCCTGTCCGACAATGAATGGGTGATCCTGCTGGTCATCATGCTGATCCTGTTGATCGCCGGCATGTTCATGGACGCGATCACGGTGATGTTCATCACCCTGCCCATCGTGCTGCCGGTGATGCGGGAACTGGGTTGGGATCCCGTGTGGTTCGGGGTGGTCGTGATGATCAACCTGGCCATCGGCCTGATCACCCCGCCCGTTGGCGTGAACCTGTTCGTCGCGGCCAACATATCGCGCCTGCCCATCGAACGGGTGGCGCGCGGTGCGCTTCCGTTTCTGGCCGCGACCCTGGTCGGTCTGGCCGTGGTCGCGGCCGTTCCGCAGATGTCGCTGTGGCTGATCCAGTGGCTGAGATGAGTTCCCGAAAGGACACCCCATGACCGACAAGACCGCCATCATCACAGGGGCCGCGCGCGGCATCGGCCTGGCCACTGCCCGTCTGCTGTCGGAACGCGGTTGGCGCGTGGTGCTGGCCGATATCGACGCCGAGGAGCTTGACCGCGTGGCGCCGACCGTTCCGGGCGCGTGCGCCATCGCCTGCGACGTGTCGGACCCGGATCAGGTGGCGTCGCTGATCGCGGGCGCGGTCGACTGGTCGGGGCGCATCGACGCGCTGGTCAACAACGCGGGCATCGCCGATTTCCGACCGATCGGAGAGACGGATCTGGCCACATGGCGGCGCATCATGGCGGTGAACCTGGACGGGGTGTTCCTGTGCTCACAGGCGGCGATCCCGCATCTGGCGCGGAGTGAGGGTGCGATCGTGAATGTTGCATCCATCTCGGGGCTGCGGGCCAGCACGTTGCGGGTGGCCTATGGAACGTCCAAGGCGGCAGTGATCCACCTGACCCGCCAGCAGGCAGCCGAGCTTGGACAACAAGGCATCCGCGCCAACTGCGTGGCGCCCGGGCCGGTCGACACGAAGCTGGCCCTGGCGGTGCACAGCCCTGCAATTCGCGCGGCCTATCACGACGCAATCCCGCTGAACCGCTATGGAAACGAGGCAGAGATCGCACAGGCCATTGCTTTCCTGTGCAGCGATCAGGCGTCCTATGTCACGGGCCAGGTGCTGGCGGTCGATGGCGGATTCGAGGCGACAGGCGTGGGCCTGCCGGCCCTACGCTTGGGAAATTGATCGCTTCCACCGAAAGCAAATGGCATTCGCCTTTGAGCTGGAATTTTTACTCCGCTGGACTTCTAACCTGGACACGGTCCTAACCCATACGGCCGATAGTAGATAGTCGACCGTTTCCCCGCGCTGCAGGGTAGCGCCATCGAACCTGATACTCGCTTCCTAACAGACGCTGATTGGCGTGCGCTCTATCGGGGCGACTTCGTTTCTGCTTCAACTTTTGACCGCGACCTCGTCGCGTAAAGCGCCACGTCACGGGGTCCAGATGGATGTCGTGGCACAACTCCCGCCTGCTGCGGATTCACAATTTCGATCACGTAGACTGAGTGTCCTGGCACGAGCAGAGATAAAGCCGCCCGCTACCACATAACGGATTGGAAGCCTTGGAATGACGCCCTGAGGCAGCGCGGCGCGCTGCTGCACTGGCTGGACAAGGATATGACGTGGCAGGCCGACTAGGGCGGGGCGTCCTGGCTGCCTGCCTGTGTTCTCCGGTGCAGCATTCAGGCCTGCCTTATGGTAAAGGTGCTGTTCAACCTTCCGCTTCGGCAGACCATTTGCATGATGTGCCCGAATGCCCGGTGCCGGACTTCTCCACACCTCAAGCCCAAGGCAGAAGACCTTGGCTGCGCAGATCCCTCACTGGCGCGGACCGGGATCGCGGAACCTGCTGGTGGATAGCACCGGGATCAAGTTTCCGGACGGTGAATGGCTGGCCCGCAAGCATGGCACGCATCGAAAGCGCCAGTATCGGCAGCGGTCCATCTGGCAATGGATACGGCCTCCGGCGACATTCGGACGGTGGAATTCACCTCAAGCCGCGGCGGTGACAGTCCTGTGCTGCCTGATCTGGTGGATCAGAACAGGTCGGCACCGTGACGGGCGACGGCGCCTTCGACAACAGTCGATGTCATGCCGCCATCCTGGACCGCGGCGGGACGGCCAGCATACCCATCCTCAGGAACGGTCGTCTATGGAAAAAAAGTTGCCCGGTCGCTCCTGCCTGCAACGACATCCTCCGCGCCACCAGACGCTTCGGGCGGGCCAACTAGAAGCTCTGGTCCGGCTATCATGTCCGAAATCGGATCGCAGCGAAGATGCGCTGCCTCAGTCTTTCGGCGATCGGATCGCCTCCCTAGACCCGGATAGACTGACGGCCGAAGTCCACATCCGCGTCGCACTCATGAACCGCTTCAACGCACTCGGCACCGCAGAGGCCGAACGCATCACCTGAGGATGGCGGGGTAAGTGGCAGTCACGCCACACGCTGAGTTCTGCAGCAACGCCATCCGGATGGGACAATGGAGGCGTTCTGACGGCGTGCTTAGCTCGCAAAGGAGCGATAGAAGCGTGTCCCGGATAGGGATTAGTCATGCCTAAAGTACGCTACGCATTCCGCCGAGCCTTAAGATGCAGCCATCGCAGCCACCGATAGCCGGTCTGAAGAGTAGGTTCCGGATCCATTGATTCCAGGCTTTTGTCGTCGTTCAGACTCCATGCGGGGACGTGATCATAAGCAAGCTGTTCTGGCTGACAGAGGCGCAGAACGCGCTTTTGCTCCTTCTCCCCCAAAAGCCGTGGTCACCCGCGGGTTGATGGTCTGCGCGCGCTGAGCGGTATTGTCTTCATCAACCGCAATGGTTGGCGATGGGCGATGCGCCGAAAGAATACGGGCCTGCCACAACGGTCTACAAGCGTTGGAGCGATGACGGGACTTTCGCCCAGATCATGGTCGGCCTGGCCGCCGGGGGGCCGATCCGAACACGATCATGATCGATGCGACCTCTGTGAAGGCACAGCGTACGGCTAGGAGCCTGCGTGCAGAAAAGGGGTGGGGGGGGCGGTCGATAGATCGGCCGGACGAAAGGTGGCCTGAACAGGAAATTACACGCCGTCACTGATGCGGACGGCCACCAGATGAGCTTCCATATGTCGGCCGGACAAGTCAGCAACCACACCAGCGGCGGCGCTGCCGGGAGACCTGCGAAAGGCCGAACGGCTGCTGGCGGACCGGGGACATGACGCTGACCGGCTGCGAAAAGCTTTCGAAGACTGGGGAGTACAGGTCTGCGTCCTTGGCCGGAGGTCTGACCAGAGGGTCGTGAAACACGACACGCGCCGCTACAGATGGCGTAATCGCATCGAGATCATGTTCGGGTGCTTCAAGAACTGTCAGCGCGTCGCAACCCGGATCACGACCGATGCCCAAAGTCACGCCTTTCCGCCATCGCTTCGGCCGAGACTGCCCTGTCCTGGATGTGAAGCTTGTTGAGCTAGGAGGCCACTAGCAGGAGGTGACGTGTCGGTTGCCGAACTGAGCCCTGAGCATGGCGTCGTTCCTCAAGTGGCGCGCGAAATATAGCGGGATGGATGCGTCTAAGATCAGGCAGATTAAGACGGTGAGAGTAAGAACTTCTTGCTGAAATTTTTGCTTGCGGATCTGCAGATGCAGGCCGATCTGCTGAACTGTGAAGATACACGCCATCGGTCCGAGAGAACCTGAGTACGATCTTAGGAACACGTAATCAGGCCATCCCTGCATCGTGAGATGGCAGCAAGGACCATAAAACATCCAGAGATCAGCGCCGCACTAGCCTGCCGGGCGTTTGGGAAGAGCGAGACGCGCTATCGAACAGTCCTCTGCTTAGCCACGAAAACGATCCGATCTGCGAGTCGGCCTGACCGGCGCTCGCGAGACGTGGGAACTTTGCCTGTGTTTCTTGCACTTGCGTGGCTTGGAGGACCACCATCGGAACCACAAAAGATCTATCGGATCGGCTGCGCTTGGACTGAACCTTCAGCGTGAGCCATGGAACGCCGCCGGTCCCGAATGATCATGGCGAACCCCGTGCAAACAGCTGAAGATTGACGTGCTGGACGCTGTCGACGTGCCCGAGAAACCGAATATGACCTGGCCGATGGATCCCATGGCCGGTCGACGAGCTGACGGTCCCGCATGCCGACCGACTTTAACGGACTGGACGACTTCAATCGGGAAGTTTCGGCGATTGAGGTGGACATCTCCCTATCGGCAAAGCGCGTCATTCGGTTGGTGGTGCAACCACTCGGAGGTCGCGGCCCAGTCCTAGATACCGATAGGTCCGCTAGCAGCAGGTGCTGGACTGCCGTCAGCGCTATGGTGGTCTGAACTGGAGCCGCCGATCAGGAGGAGCGTCAGTAAGTCATGGCCGCAGCGTTGAGAAGACCCACCGAGAGACTTGCCGCGGCCAGATGCATTGCGGCGGCGGTCTGGCCCTGCTCGATCCGGGTCACGATATCGCGGTGGAAGATCCGGAAGACCAGGAAGCAGAGGATCTGCAGGACGCCGGCCACCACGCCCCAGACGAGGACATCGAGCAGGCTGACGGAGTTCTGGACCGCCGATGCGATCGGCAGCACGAAGCCGATCATGGCGCCGCCATAGGAAATGGACGCGGCGGCATTGTTGGCGCGGATCAGCGCATGCTCGTCATGGGGCGTCACCATCGCGTAGATCTTCATGAAGGCCAGAAACAGGCCGATGGCGACCGCCATGTAAAGAATGAAGGACGGAAGTCCTGAAAGGGAGGCGAGGAGGGCATTGTCCATATTCGGCGGTCCTTGTGCAGCGATACCGAAAGCATAGAGCATGGACCGTCAAGGTAGAACCTCGTGTCTTATCGATCTGCCGAAAAGCCGCGCTTCTCTGTTGGATCGCGTCTGGGCATCATTGCGCGGTCGGAAGCCACGACCGGCGCGGGTAGCTCCAAAGTCGCCAGCAGGACAGGGTGGCTTTTGCATTTCAACTTCCCATGACGACGCATCGTTGCGGGTGCTTCAATCCTCGCATCGACGGTCAGACTTGTAGCGACGTGCGCGTACAGCAAGCCTTTCGCCATGCGGTAGCGCCAAAGACAAGGATCTACGGATCGCGATAGATAGCGGGAGAGGTCGCGTTCTGGCGCTGTATTCCATCCCTATTGGCATCCACCGTTCGGAAAGAGGCGACATCATGGTCTCATGTAGATTACGGCCCAAACAGCCGTGATTCGTCAGTAGTTCTGCGGCGCCGTGAGACCGTCTTGCGCTCGCGATGCCCTATCCAAAGCGCCCTTACGTGCCCGTCATGGTTGCACTGACCTTCAGTGCTTACTGGACAGCTTCAGGCGGCAGGCTGTTAGGGAAAGCCGCAACGCCCACCATGCCGTCATGCCGCAGCTTGCTGATCGCGCTGTAATCTGATCGGCCTGCAGGCTAGAGTGGCTGCGAAATAGCAGACCGCTTCCTGCCGAACAGGCACAGGAATGCGTTCGCCACCTTGGTCCCTGACCAAAGCGAGGCCAATATCGTGATCCCTGCAAAAGCGAAGCGCCCCCTTTTTCGTCCTGTGCTTGTCGCAGCCCTGGTCGGCGCCGCGATCTTGGTCGCAATCGTCCTGCGTCCAGGCGCCGGAGCGCCGTCCGATGTCCCGGCCGAGACGCCGGAGGTCGTCATGCAGCTGTTGCCGTCCGAGCTCTACGAGGTGCAGCGCAGCACGCTGCGCGAGACCGTGCAGATCACCGGGTCCCTTGTGCCCGTGCGGGAGCTGACGATTTCGGCCGAGGTCACCGGGCGGATCGAGGCAATGGACGTCCGGGAAGGCCAGGCGGTCGCGGAGGGCGATCTGCTTGCGACCATCGACGTCAGGGCGCTGCGCAACCAGCTGGAGCAGCAGGAGGCGACGGCGTCCGCCACGCTGGCGCAGCTTGACCTTGCGCGGACGCAGCTTGCGCGGACCGACAGCCTGGTGCGGCGCGGGACGGCCAGCGCCACGACGCTGGAGACGGAGACGGCCAATGTCGCCCAGTTGGAGGCCAGTTACGCGGCGCTGCAACGCCAGGTCGAGACGGCCCGCGATGATCTGTCCAAGGCCCGCATCGTCGCGCCCTTTGACGGCATCGTCAGCAGTCGGCTTGTCAATCAAGGCACCTTCGTCAGCCCCGGAGCCGAGATGCTGGGCCTAGTCGACATCGACAGTCTGGTGCTGGAGGGGGGCATCCCGGTCACCTACGGCCCCAGGCTGCGGGTCGGGCAGACGGTCTCGGTCCGCGTCGAAGGCGTGTCGGACCGGGTGTTCGACGGCACCATCGACCGGATCGCCCCGGTGGCGGTATCGGGGACGCGCGTTCTGCCGGTCTATGCGTCGCTGGAAAACACCGATGGCGTCCTGCGCGGCGGAATGTTCGCAGCGGGCGATCTGGTGCTGGAGGAGTCGGGCGACAGCATCGGCATTCCCGCGACAGCGATCCGCACGGACGGCGACCAATCCTATGTCATCGGCATCGTCGACGACAGGGCGACGCGGGTCGATGTGCAGGTTCTGCGCCACTGGAACCGGGGCCGCACCGCGGAGGTGACGGGGCTGACGCCGGGCGACCTGATCGTGTCGCAGCCGCTGGAGCAGGTGCTTGACGGCATGCGCGTCAACCGGATCGGAGGCTAGGCCTTGATCCTGACCCGCATCGCCGTCCGCCAGCCGGTCTTTGCGACGATGGTGATGGTCGCCATCGTCGTCATCGGCCTGGTGTCCTATTCCCGTCTTGCCATCGACGAACTGCCCGAGGTCGACTTTCCCGTCGTGGCCGTCGTCACGTCCTATCCCGGTGCGACCCCCGAGGCGGTCGAGAACGACATCATCGAACCCATCGAGGACAGCGTCGCGACCCTGTCGGGGATCGACACCATCACCTCGACCGCGCAGACGGGATCGTCGCTGGTCCTGATCATCTTCGACCTTGAGGTCGACAGCGCAACCGCCGCGCAGGAGGTGCGCGACCGCGTCTCGCAGGTGCAGGGGGTACTGCCGGAGAATGCGGACGACCCGCGCATCCTGCGTTTCGACCCGACCGAGACGCCGATCCTGTCCATCGGGCTGTCGTCGGAAACGTTGGGCGCAGGCACCCTGACGAAGCTGGCCGAGGACGAGATATCGACCCGCATCTCCAACATCTCGGGTGTGGGACAGGCGACCGTCGTGGGCGGCCTGCCGAACGAGGTGCAGGTGATGCTGGACCCCGACCGCATGACCGCGTTGGGCGTCGGGGCGTCAGAGATCACCGGCATCCTGCGTACCGAAAACACCGACCTGCCCGCAGGCGACGTGACCGAGGGGGCCAGCACCCGGTCGCTGCAGGTCGAGGGGCGCATCCCCGCGCTGGAGGGGTTCGAGAACATCATCCTGGGCCAGCGCGGCGGCTTTCCGATCCGGCTTGGCGATCTGGCCCTGATCGGCACGGACCTGGCGGAACGCGAAAGCCTGGCGATGATCGACGGGCGGCCCGCGATCACGCTGGACGTCCTCAAGACCCAGGGCGCCAACACCGTCGGCGTGGCCGAAGCCGTGCGCGCCGATGTCGAACGGATGCGCGCCGATCCGCGCTATGCCGGCATCGACATCACCCTGATCCGCGACAATGCGGTGGCGGTCGAGGACAGCTTTGCCTCGGTCCAAAGCATGCTGATCGAGGGGGCGATCCTGGCGACGGTGATCGTGTTCCTATTCCTGAACTCGTGGCGGTCCACGGTCATCACCGGGCTGACGCTGCCGATCTCGATCATCGGGACGATGGCGGCGATCTATGCGCTCGGCTTCACGCTGAACATCATGACGATGATGGCGCTGTCGCTGTCCATCGGCATCCTGATCGACGACGCCATCGTGGTGCGCGAGAACATCATGCGCCACCTGCACATGGGCAAAAGCCACGTCCAAGCCGCGCTGGACGGCACCAATGAGATCGGCCTGGCCGTGCTGGCCACGACCCTGTCGATCGTCGCGGTGTTCCTGCCGGTGGCCTTCATGGAGGGGATCATCGGGCGGTTCTTCCTGCAGTTCGGGGTAACGGTTTCGGTCGCGGTGCTGATCTCTCTGTTCGTCTCGTTCACGCTGGACCCGATGATGTCGGCGGTGTGGTACGATCCGTCGTCGGAAAAGAACGCGCGGCGGGGGCCGGTCGGGCGGGCGGTCGCGGCCTTTGACCGCTGGTTCGAGGGGTTGATCCTCTCCTATCGCCGGGTGCTGGAATGGGCGCTGGACTGGCGCAAGACGGTGATGGCCATCGCCACCGCAGCGTTTGCCGGGGGCATCCTGCTGTTCCCGCTGGTCGGGGCCGAGTTCGTGCCCGCATCGGACAATTCCGAGGTGCAGGTCGAGATGGAACTGCCCATCGGATCGTCGCTGGAGCGCACAGAGGAGAAGATCGTCCAGGTCGACCGCGTCCTGCGCGATTTCCCCGAGGTGATCGCCACCTATGCCACAGTGAACTCCAGCGCCAGCGCCGGTCTGAACGAGGCCAGCATCACGGCCCGCCTGACCCCGCCGACCGAACGCACCCGGATACCGTCCGAGCTGAGCGCTCCCATGCGCGACGCGCTGCAGCAGATCCCCGGCGCACGGTTTCGCGTGGGCGCCGGGGATTCCTTCGGCGGCGGCGTGGCAACCCCGGTCGAACTGAAGATCCACGGGCCTGATGTTTCGGTCCTGACCACCCTGTCGGCCGCGCTGGCCCAGGAGCTGGAGCGTCTGCCCGGCCTTGTGGATGTCCGCACCTCGCTGGACGATCCGCAGCCGACCCTTGGCGTCCAGGTCCACCGCGAGGCTGCATCGGACCTGGGGATCAGTCTTGCCCAGGTCGGCAATGCCATGTCCCCCATGATCGCCGGAGAGGCCGTTTCGGAATGGACCGCCCCGAACGGTGACAGCTACGACGTGGTCGTCCGCCTGCCGCAGGACCTGCGCGACGATGCGGCGCGACTGGCGAACCTGCCCATCGCGGGGTCATCCGACGGCAGCACCATCGTCCGGCTGGACCAGGTCGCATCGGTCGAGCAATCCGAAAGCGCCGGAGAGATCCTGCGCGAGGATCGCCAGCGATCGGTCAGCATCACGGCCGGACTGGACGGCGCCGATATCCGCACGATCCAACCGGGTCTTCAGGCCGCGATGGACGCGGTGGACCTGCCGCCCGGCTATCGTTTCGCCACAGGCGGCGACGCCGAGAGCATCGCGGAATCCGGCATATCCGCGCTGGTCGCATTGGGCCTTGCGGTCGTGTTCATCTATCTGGTGCTGGCATCGCAGTTCGGCAGCTTTCTGCAGCCGCTGGCCATCATGTCGTCGCTGCCGCTGGCGCTGGTGGGCGTGATGCTGGGCCTGCTGATCGGGGGGTCGACGCTGAACATGTTCTCGGTCATCGGGTTCATCATGCTGATGGGGCTGGTGGTCAAGAACGCCATCCTGCTGGTCGACAACGCCAACCAGCAGCGCGCCGAGGGCCTCGATCTGCGCACCGCGTTGGTCGAGGCCGGTGCGACCCGCTTTCGGCCCATCGTGATGACCACGCTGGCGATGATCTTCGGGATGATCCCGCTGGCGATCAACCTGCATGGCGGCACGTCGCAGAACGCGCCCATGGCGCATGCGGTGATCGGGGGGCTGATCTCGTCCTCGCTGCTGACGCTGATCGTGGTGCCCGTGCTGCTGACCTATGTCGAGGGCTTCACGAACCGGGTCAGGCCGTTCCTGCCGCGCGCACCCGCGCACTAGACGCCGGGTCTCGATAAACGCCGCGCCCTGGGGCATAAATCAGGTCGCAAAGGCTGGTGTCCGACAGGCCGCTTGATTTATGGCCGCGGCATCGCTGACCAAAGGACCAAGATCATCACACGTATCGCGATGACCCGCATCGACAAGCTGCTGTCCTCCATGGGCTATGGATCGCGTGCCGATATCGCGCGACTGGCCCGGGCAGGGGCCATCACCCTGGACGGGGCAAGGCTGACGGACTCTGCACGGCGCATTCCGGTGACACCCGATCTGCCGTCGCGCCTGATGATCGACGGAGAGGCGCTGGATCCCCTTGCCGGGATGGTCATCCTGATGAACAAGCCCCTGGGCGTGACCTGTTCGCACAAGGACAGCGGGCCGCTTGTCTACGGGATGCTTCCCGATCGCTGGCGGCTGCGCCAACCCGTTCTCTCGACCGTCGGCAGGCTGGACAGGCAGACGTCAGGGCTGCTGTTGCTGACCGATGACGGCGACCTGCTGCACCGCATCATCAGCCCCCGACGGCACGTCAGGAAGACCTATCGCGTCACCCTGGCGCGTCCTCTGGACGGCTCCGAAAGCGCCATCTTCGCCGCGGGCGACCTGATGCTGCGGGGCGAGACCACGCCGCTGGCCCCCGCCGAGCTGACAGTCGTTTCGGATACCGAAGTCCTCCTCGGCATCACCGAGGGTCGGTATCATCAGGTGCGCCGCATGTTCGCCGCCATCGGCAATCACGTCGAGAGCCTGAACCGGGAGCAACTGGGTGGGTTGTCACTGCCCGCTGATCTGGCACCGGGACAGTGGACGCTGCTGGGCGCATCGGAAATTGCATCGATCTTTGAGTGATCGTGTCTGCATAGGCGGTGGCGCGGCGCTCGTAAGGCCGCATCGGAGGCCAAGGTCGCCCCTGTGTGGACAGAACCCACTCCGGACCGATCAGGTGGCATCGATCCATATCAGGGCCGCGCGATATCGAACTGCAGGTGGCCAGATCCTGCTGGTCCCAGCTTGGCTCCCGCCGGCGCACCACGTTTCTTCCCGCGATGATTTCATTGATTAGCGCGGCTACGGCATCTTGCAGACCGTCCTGCCGAACACCGCCGTGTCGGGTCTCCTGCCCGGCGGCTGGGACGGGCGCGATCCCGATGAGCTTGGGGCCGAGCAGGGCGCTGCAATCACTCATCGCTCATCGCTCATCGCTCATCGCTCATCGCTCATCGCTCATCGCTAACCGTAGCGGACCGCAGACCGCGGTGGAGACGAACCTGGCCATGTCGGACATGTTTGATCTTCATAGAGGTCCAGCAGCCGGTCTGCCCCATTCACGCGACGGTCGATTGTTGCCGGATCATGGAGGATGCTGCTGGACGAGGTTGATCCACAGTAGTCTGTCTGGAGGCATGTTCGACTGGAATCCGACCGCGTCTCACCTGCGGAACTACAGCCTGATCTGACCTGCAGACGGAAAAACTAAGCGACCAACATTCACGCACGAACCGAAGATCGGCATCCGGGCCGAGCATGTTCGACGTATATGTCGACAGCGCGAAGTGCGCGGATATTTGCTGCAAGCAAGGTATGTCTGACGAACCTTTCGACGACCAAAAGCCAAGTTTGATAGCATTATGATGTCAGAGGCTGAATGGCTGAATCCGGTCGAGGATCGGAAACCAAGCCGAACAAACTTCTGGCCAAGCAGATGCTGGATCCGGCCGCGGTGAAGGATCGAGGTTCAAGAATGTTGCAGAGTCCGCCGGTATGCGCGACGGCAAGGTTTTTTCTGGCAGACTATGTCTCTTCGAACGGCGGACCTGCCGCATCATCGCGGCAGGTCCAGCAATGACCCGCTATCGATCTCATCCCGCGCCGACAGGCATGAAGAATAACTAGGCTTCGGCCGCAACTGGATAAAAGGTCAGTGGCAGGTCGGACCTCTGCCAATGCAAAAATGTCAGCCAATGTGGCTTTGCGATGTCATCCTGCCGCAGTGTTTCGCTATGATAGAGGGACGCTACGGAGCCTTCAGTCCAAGGCTGCCGCGACGGCATCGAACACG
>NZ_BBPH01000057.1 GCF_000787695.1 Paracoccus sp. PAMC 22219
CGACGATGTCGACGGGCACCGGATCGACCGGCATGCGACCAGCACCACCGTGCCGCCCGGACGCGCCAGCGCCGGCAGGCCCAGGATCGCGGGGGCCGCGCCCGAACATTCGAAGACCACGTCCGCGCCCCATCCGCCCGTGGCCGCCGCGATCGCCTGCGCCGCGGGGGTGGTACGGATGTTGACCGTCTCGATGCCCGGATAGGCGCCGATGATGTCCAGCTTGGGCTGGGCCAGGTCGGCGATCAGAACCTTGGCGCAGCCCCCGGCCAGCGCGGCCAGCGCGGTCATCATGCCGATGGGCCCGGCACCCGTGACCAGGCCGATGTCGCCCGGCTGGATGCGCGCGCGCAGGGCGGCCTGCATGCCGATGGCAAAGGGCTCGACCATCGCGCCCTGCGCGAACGACACCTGGTCGGGCAGCCGATAGGTATAGGCCGCCGGATGCACGACCTGCGCCGTCAGGCAGCCATGCACCGGCGGCGTGGCCCAGAACCGCACCGCCGGATCGACGTTGTAGATGCCCAGCTTGGCCGCGCGCGATGTCGGGTCCGGGATGCCCGGCTCCATGCAGACCCGGTCGCCGGGCTTCAGATGGGTGACCTGGGCGCCGACCTCGACCACGGTGCCCGATGCCTCATGTCCCAGCACCATCGGCTGTTCGACCACAAAGGGGCCGATCTTGCCGTGGGTGTAATAATGCACGTCGGACCCGCAGATGCCGACGGTGTGGACCGCGATGCGCACATCGGTGGGCGACAGGTCCTGATCCAGCGCGATGTCGCGCAGCGCCAGCTGACCCTTGCGTTCCAGTACCAGTGATGTCGCCATGTCCCGTCCCCTCCGATGTTGCGATCCGGAGCCGACAGAACGCCTGTCGCGCGGCGGTGTAAATCCGTTCGGTTGCTGCCGGGGCGGGAAATCTGCGGAGATGGAAAAATACTATCACCGCAACGATGGGCGCGAATGTTAAAAAACGTGACTTAATGAGATAAATTGTTGCAATGCGCGCGCGATTGTGACTGAGTGCGGCCCAATCTGATCAGGGAGAAGCACAGATGTCCGTCCCGTCCGGCTATAGAGTTTGCGTCGTAGGCCTTGGGTCCATGGGCATGGGGGCGGCGCTGTCCTGCCTGCGCGCCGGGCTGGCCACCAGCGGCATCGACCTGGACGCGGGACGCCGCGACGCCTTTGCGGCCCAGGGGCCGAGGGCGTGGCGGACGGCATCGCGGGGCTGACCGGCGAATTCGACGCGGTGATCGTGCTGGTCGTGAACGGCGCACAGGCGCGCCAGGTGATCCTGGGGCAGGGGGGCGTGGCCGACCGCATCGCGCCCGGCGGCGCGATCATGGTCAGCTGCACCCAATCGACTGATGACGCGCGCGCCTTGGGCGCCGATCTGGCCGCGCGCGGCGTGCTGATGCTGGACGCGCCGGTGTCGGGCGGGGCCGCCAAGGCTGCGCAGGGGGCGATGACGGTCATGGCCTCGGGTCCGGACGCGGCCTTCGACGCGCTGGCCCCGGTGCTGGAGGCGGTGGCCGCCAAAACCTATCGCATCGGGTCCGAGATCGGCCAGGGCGCAACGGTCAAGGTCATCCACCAGCTGCTGGCGGGCGTGCATATCGCGGTGGGCGCCGAGGCGATGGCCCTGGCCGCCCGCGCGGGCATCCCGCTGGACACGATGTACGACGTCGTCACCAACGCCGCCGGCAATTCCTGGATGTTCGAGAACCGGATGAAGCATGTGGTCGACGGCGACTATACCCCGACCTCCGCCGTGGACATCTTCGTCAAGGATCTGGGCCTGGTCACCGAAACCGGGCGGGCCCTGGGGTTCCCGCTGCCCTTGGCCTCGACCGCCTTCGCGATGTTCCAGCAGGCCTCCAACATGGGTCACGGGCGCGAGGATGACAGCGCGGTGATCAAGACCTTTTCGGGCATCACCCTGCCGGCGGGCAAGGCATGAAGATCGGCGTCATCGCGGATGATTTCACCGGCGCGACCGACATCGCCGGGTTCCTGGTCGCGGGGGGCCTGACCACCACGCAGATGATCGGCGTGCCGGGTGCGGATGCGCAGGTGGATGCCGATGCGGTGGTGATCTCGCTCAAAAGCCGGTCGAACCCGGCTGCGGAGGCTGTGGCCGACAGCCTGGCCGCGCTGGACTGGCTGCGCGCGCGGGGCTCCGCGCAGATCTATCAGAAATACTGTTCGACCTTCGATTCGACCGCTGACGGCAATATCGGCCCGGTGGCCGATGCGCTGATGGCGGCGATGGGGACCGACATCACGGTCATCTGCCCGGCGCTGCCGGTGAACGGGCGGTCGGTCTATCTGGGCCATCTGTTCGTGGGACAGGACCTGCTGCAGGATTCAGGGATGCGCGATCACCCGATTACGCCGATGCGCGACAGCAGCCTGATCCGGCTGATGGAGGGTCAGGCGCAAGGCCGCTGCGGGCTGGTCGATGCGGCAACGGTCGATCAGGGGCCGCAGGCCGTGCGTGACCGTATCGCGGCACTGCGGGCGGATGGTGTGCGCTATGTCGTGCTGGACGCGATCAGCGACGTGCATCTGGCGACCCTCGGGCAGGCCGTGGCGGACATGGCGCTGGTCACCGGCGGGTCGGGTCTGGGCTATGGCATCGCGCGCGCGGCGTCGGGCGGGGCCGATGCGCAGGCGCAGGATGCGGGCGCGCCGCTGGCGGGGCCGGGGGTGGTGATCTCGGGCTCGTGCTCGGTGATGACCAACCGCCAGGTCGCGGCCTATCGCACGCTGGCGCCCACGCTGGACGTGGATGTGAACCGCTGCCTGGCGGATGCTGATGCCTATGGCGTCGAGTTGGCCGACTGGGTGCTGGCGCAGCCGCAGGGCCGCGCACCGATGATCACCGCGACCGCCGATCCGGCGCGCCTGCGCGAGATCCAAGGCACCTACGGCGCCGCCGCCTCCGAGGCGGTCGAGCGGACCTTCGCCGCCGCCGCCGCGCGTCTGGCCGAAGGCGGCATCACCCGCTTCATCGTCGCGGGAGGAGAGACCTCGGGGTCCGTCACGCAGGCGCTGAAGGTCACGGGCTTTGCCATCGGGCCGCAGATCGCGCCCGGCGTGCCTTGGGTCCGCGCGCTGGACAAGCCGCTGTCGCTGGCGCTGAAATCCGGCAATTTCGGGGCTGAGACCTTCTTCACCGACGCGCAGGAGGTCCCCGCATGAGCGCCGCCGACCGCATGGTCCTGCTGTGCCGCAGCCTGTTCGAGCGTGGCTATTCCGTGGGCGGGGCGGGCAACGTGTCGGTCCGGAACCCCGATGGCGGCTTTATCGTCACCCCCACGGGCAGCAGTCTGGGCCGCCTGTCGGCCGATGCGCTGTCGGTGATCGGCGCGGATGGCGAACCGCTGCCGGGGCCAAAGCCTTCCAAGGAATTCGCGTTCCACCGCGCGCTCTATGATGTGCGGCCGCAGGCGGGCGCCATCGTGCATCTGCATTCGACCTATCTGACCGCGCTGTCCTGCCTGGAGGGGCTGCCGCGCGACAATGCGATCCGGCCCTTCACCCCCTATTACGTCATGCGCATCGGGCACATGCCGGTCATCCCCTATTCCCGCCCCGGATCGCCGCAGATCGGGCTGGACCTGGCCGCAGCCGCGCAGGGCAGCACCGCGCAGGCGTTTCTGCTGGCGTCGCACGGGGTCGTCGTGCTGGGTCGCGACATCGACGATGCCGTGAACAACGCCGAAGAGCTGGAGGAGACCGCCAAGCTGCAGTTCATCCTGCGCGGCGAAAAGCTGCATTACCTGACCGAGGCCGAGATCGCCGAACTGGGCGGAGGATACTGACATGACCCGCATTGCCGCGAACCTTTCGATGCTGTTCACCGACGCGCCCTTTCTGGACCGGTTCGACCGGGCGGGGGCTGCGGGTTTCGACACGGTCGAATTCCTGTTCCCCTATGATCACCCCATCGACGTGGTGAAGACCCGGCTGGACCGCAACGGGTTACGCCTGTCGCTGATCAATGCGCCCGCGGGCGATTGGGCGGGGGGCGAACGGGGCTTTGCCGCGCGTCCGTCCAAGCGCGCCGAATTCCGCGCCAGCGTGGAACAGGCGATCACCTATGCCACGGGCCTGGGCTGTCCGCGCATCCACGTGATGTCCGGCATCACCGCCGGTGAACCCGACCGCGCCGCCTGCGAGGCGGTCTGGACCGAAAACCTGCGCGAGGCCGCCGACATGGCCGCCGCCGCCAACCTGTTCATCAGCATCGAGCCGCTGAACAGCCGCGATGTGCCGGGCTATTTCATCGCGCATCAGGACCCGACGCTGGCCCTGATCGAACGCCTTGATCGTCGCAACGTGCTGCTGCAATTCGACGTCTATCACACGCAGATCATGGACGGCGACATCATCCGCCGGATCGAGCGTCTGAAAGGCGCCTATGGCCATGTCCAGATCGCGGGCGTCCCCGACCGCCACGAACCCGATACGGGCGAGCTGAACTATGCCGAGATCTTCGCGGCGTTCGAGCGGACCGGGTTCGACGGGCCCTTGGGCTGCGAATACAACCCGCGCGGCCGGACCGAGGACGGTCTGGGCTGGGCCGCGCCCTACCTGCGCGCGGTGTCATGATTCCCGCCGAACGCCAGCAGTTCATCCTGTCCTGGCTGGGCGAACGCGACATCGTCAGCATCGCCGACCTGGTGGACCGCCTGGGCGTGTCCCACATGACCGTGCGCCGCGACATCCAGGTGCTGGAGGATGCGGGTCGTGTCTCCTCCGTCACCGGCGGCGTGCGCCTGTCGCGCCGCCTGGCGCAGGAGCTGCCGCATCTGCAGAAGGCCGCGATCAACACCGATGCCAAGCGCGCGGTGGGGCAGGCGGCGGCCGATCTGGTCCGCGACGGCATGGTGATCTATCTGGACGCGGGCACCACCCTGCTGGAGCTGGCGCGCCAGATCGCCGGGCGGCGCGGGCTGACGGTGGTCACGAACGACTTCGTCATCTGCGCCTGGCTGTCCACGCATTCGGACTGCACGCTGTATCACAGCGGCGGGCTGGTCGAACGCGCGAACCAGTCCTGCGTGGGCGGTGCCGCCTCCGAAGCGCTGGCGCGATTCAACTATGACATCGCCTTCATCTCGACCTCGTCCTGGACGGTGGCGGGGCTGAGTTCGCCCTCCGAGGCCAAGGGCCCGGTCAAGCGCGTCGCGGTCGATCGCGCGCGGCGCGCCGTGCTGGTGTCGGATTCGACGAAATACGGCGCGGTGGCGGCGATGAACATCCTGCCCGTCTCGGTCTTCGACACGGTCGTGACCGATGCGGGCATCGACGCAGGCGCGGCGGACGCCCTGCGCGAGATGGGGGTGCAGGTGATCCTGGCCCCCGACCTGAAGGGAGAGAGCCTATGACCATCGTTGTGACCGGCGGCGCCGGTTTTCTGGGCGCGCGCCTGATCGCGGCCCTGCTGGAAGACGGCGCGGACCGCATCGTGTCGCTGGACCGCGTGGCCTGCCCGGTGGATGACGCGCGGGTGGAGAGCCTGGTCGGCTCCATCGACGACCCGGACGCCGTGGCCCGCGCGCTGTCGGGGGGGGCCGACACGGTCTATCACCTGGCCGCCGTGCTGTCGGGCCAGTCCGAGGAGGATTTCGACACCGGACTGCACATCAACGTGGACGCCACCCGCCTGCTGCTGGAAGCCTGCCGCAAGTTGGACCGCGCGCCGCGTTTCGTCTTCACCAGCTCGCTGGCGGTGTTCGGCGGCGCGATGCCGCAGATCGTGCCGCCGACCATGGCCCTGATGCCGCAGTCCTCCTATGGCTGCGGCAAGGCCATCGGCGAGCTGCTGGTCAGCGAATACAGCCGCAAGGGGTTCGTCGACGGGCTGACCGTGCGCCTGCCCACGATCTGCGTGCGCCCCGGCGCGCCCAATTCCGCGGCCTCCAGCTTCGTGTCGGGGATCATCCGCGAACCGGTGGCGGGGCAGGCGTCGGAATGCCCGGTGCCGCTGGACACGCGCCTGTGGATCAGTTCGCCCGGCGTGGCGGTCGAGAACCTGGTCCGCGCGGGCCGCATTCCGGCCGCCGATCTGGGGATCAACCGCGTCATGGACATGCCCGGCATAACCACGACCCCCGCCGAAATGCTGGACAGTCTGGAGCGGCTGGTGGGTGCGGACGCCCGCGCCCGCGTCGCCCTGACCCGCGAGCAGCGGATCATCGACATCGTCTGCAGCTGGCCCGGTGCGTTCGACGTGACCCGCGCGCAGACCCTGGGCTTTGGCGCAGATACCGATTTCGACGCGATCCTGCGCCAGTTCCTTGCCGATCGCTGAGCGTTTTCAACTGGAGGCGCCCAAGCCGGGCGCAGTGGAGGAGTAACCCATGGCTGAACCCGGAATGGAGTTCCAGCTGATCGCAGGACTTGGCTTTGCCATCTTCCTGCTGATCTTCCTGGTCGTGAAGACCAAGGTCCACGCGATCATCGCGTTGATCATCGCGGCATCGGTGTCCGGCCTGATCGGCGGCATGATGCCCGCCGACGTGATCACCTCGATCACCACCGGTTTTGGCCGCACGCTGTCCACCATCGGCCTGGTCATCGGTTTCGGCGTCATGATGGGCCGCATCCTGGAGGTGTCGGGCGCGGCCGAGCAGATGGCCTATTCGCTGATCCGGTGGGTGGGCAAGAAACGCGAAGACTGGGCGATGGTCCTAACGGGCTATATCGTGTCGATCCCGATCTTTTGCGACAGCGCCTTCGTGATCCTGTCGCCGCTGGTCAAGGCGCTGGCGCGGTCGTCGGGCAAGTCGGTGCTGACGCTTGGCATCGCGCTGGCGGGCGGGCTGATGCTGACGCATCACGCGGTGCCGCCGACCCCCGGCCCCCTGGGTGTCGCGGGCATCTTTGACGTCGATCTGGGCCTGATGATCCTCTGGGGCATCGTCTTCACGATCCCCGGCATGGCGGTCATCGTCTTTTACGCCCGCGCCATGGGCCCCCGCATCGAACGGATGATCCAGACCGATACCGGAGAGGACCTGTCCGCCACCTATCGCCAGTTCGAGGAGGCCGTGGACGACCGCCAGAAGGTCCTGCCGTCCCTGGGTCTGTCGGTGCTGCCGCTGCTGCTGCCGATCGTGCTGATCTTCCTGAACACCATCGCCACCACGCTGGTGGGCGCATCCGACAACCCTGACCTGGCGACCAGCCTGCCGGTGCAGGCGATGTCGTTCTTTGGCAACCCGGTCATCGCCGTGGCAATGGGCCTGCTGGTCGCGATCTATACCCTGCTGCCCGGCCGTCCGCGTGACGAGGTGCTGGGATACATGGAGCAGGGCGTCGAAAGCGCGGGCATCATCCTGCTGGTGACCGGTGCGGGCGGTGCCTTGGGTTCGGTCCTGCGCGATTCGGGTGCGGGCGACGTGATCGGCCAGGCGGTGGCGGGGCTTGCCATCCCGGCCGTGCTGATCCCCTTTGTCATCAGTTCGCTGGTGCGGCTGATCCAGGGGTCGGGCACGGTCGCGATGATCACGGGCGCGTCGATCTCGGCGCCGATCCTGATGAACATGCCGGACGTCAACATGGTCTTTGCAGCCCAGGCCGCGGCCATCGGGTCGATGGTCTTCGGCTATTTCAACGACAGCTATTTCTGGGTCATCAACCGGATGCTGGGCGTGAAGCAGGCGAAGCACCAGATGCTGCTGTGGTCGGTTCCGACCACGCTGGCCTGGGGGTCGTCGCTGGCCATGCTGCTGATCTGTAACGCTCTGTTCGGATAAGTCACGGACCATTGCCGCGCGGCCCCCTTGATCGCGCGGCAAACATTTCCTTAATGGAACCGAAGGTCGCCCTTCGTGTTGCGCTGTCGCGCCGCATGGCGGGGCAGCAGCAAAAGGGACGGCGGGACAACATGGATGCTTCGAGTGATCGGCTGGCCCGTCCGGGATGGAACTGCTGGCGGGTCGAACAATCGGGGCGGTTCACCTTCATCGCCGATGCCGACGAATATTTCCGCGCCGTGCGCCAGGCCATGCTGCAGGCGCGCCATTCGATCCTGATGATCGGGTGGGACTTCGACGCCCGCATCCATCTGGGCGATGCGTCTGACGGTGGTCCTCCGGCCTTGGGCGATTTCGTGATGTGGCTGGCGCGCAGGCGTCCGACGCTGCACGTGCGGCTGCTGCGGTGGGATACCGGCGCGCTGAAGGCGATGTTCCGGGGCAGCACGCTGCTGACGATCCTGCGCTGGAAGATGCATCCGCGCATCACGCTGCGCCTGGATGGCAAGCACCCCCTGGCCAGTTCGCACCACCACAAGATCGTCGTGATCGACGACTGCCTGGCGTTCTGCGGCGGCATCGACATGACCGAGGGCCGGTGGGACACCCGCGAACACAAGGATGACGACCCCCGGCGCACCAGCGCCAGCGGCAAGCCGATGAAGCCGTGGCACGACGCGACCAGCGCCTTTGACGGACCGGCCGCGCGGGCGATGGGCGATCTGGCCCGCGACCGCTGGCGCATTGCCTGCGGAGAGGAGCTGTCCCCGGTCAGCGATTCGTCGGGCTGCTGGCCTGATGCGCTGAAACCGACGTTCCGCGACGTGGCCCTGGCCATCGCGCGGACCCGGCCGGAAATTCCCGATACCCAGCCCGTCTATGAGGTCGAGCAGATGTATCTGGACCTGATCGCCCGGGCGAAAAAGGTCATCTATGCCGAAAGCCAGTATTTCGCGTCCCGCCGCATCGCCCAGGCCATCGCCAAGCGCCTGACCGAGGACGAGCCCCCCGAGATCATCATCATCAACCCGGTCAGCGCCCAGGGCTGGCTGGAGCCGATGGCGATGGACACCGCCCGCGCCCAGCTGGTCGAGGCGCTGCGCAAGCTGGACCATCGCGACCGGCTGCGCATCTATCACCCGGTGACCGATGCGGGGGCGGAAATCTATGTCCACGCCAAGGTGACCGTCATCGACGACACCTATCTGCGGGTCGGGTCGTCGAACTTCAACAACCGCTCGATGCGGCTGGACACGGAATGCGACGTGATGCTGGCCGCCGAACGCCCCGGCGCTGAGGCGACGCGCGAGACCATAACCGGACTGCGCGACGATCTGTTGGCCGAGCACTTGGCGATGACGCCGGACCAGGTCACTCAGGGTATCAAGGACCATGGCAGCGTGATCGCGATGATCGAGGCCAGCCGCGGGCCGCAGGGACAGGGGCGCACCCTGATCCCCTATGAGATCCCGGAACTGACAGATTTCCAGGCGTGGCTTGCCGACAACGAGATCCTGGACCCCGAGGGACCCGACAATATCTTTGAGCCCCTGGGCAAGCGCAAGGGACTGATCCGCCACTGGCATTGGCCCAATCGCCTGAAATGGCGCCGGCGCAAGGCGGGCTAGTCCTAATCGGGCCCGGTGGGCAGCCCTTTGCTGAGCCCGGACACGCTGATCCCGTTCAGCAGGCCCGCATCGATGGCCTTGCGGATCGCATGGGGGTTGTCCTCGACCCCCAGGGCGGTGCGCGCCATCCGCAATCGATAGCGCAGCGCGGTGCGCGAGATGCCAAGCGCCTGGCACGCCTGGTCATAGGTCATGCCGCAGGCGATCGCTTCCAGCGCGTCGACCAGGATCGGGCGCAGCGATGCGGTGCGGTCGACCATCTCGTGCCCGCGCCGCAGCAGGTCGGCCATGCTGGCGATCTCGGCGTCCGTAAACTCTCGGTCGTTGCGCGCGGCGCCGATATAGGACCGCGATTCCGCCGGACCCCAAGACAGCGCCGCGCCATAGATCAGGCCGTGATCGCGTGCCTGGCCCATCACGTTCAGCGGATCGGGCAGGATGCGGGTCAGCTCGCTCCACCGGATCTGGCCCTGATTCATGACGCACCACATCACCATCGGATCGCCGACGCCCAGATTGCCGCGCGTATAAGTCTGGATCCACTGTGAAGGATAGGTTGACACGCGCCTGACAGGGCGCGAATACCGGATATGCAACCCTAGGGTGAATCCGCGGGGGGCAAGCACCGACAAGGCATCATCGATCTGGGCAAGGGCGTTCACTGACATCCTGAGATACCTGGAAAAACGACACGACGAATGACGGGTGAACAGAATTGTTTGCCCATTTAAGCCGGGCCGCGCGTCGCAGCAAGGGGGGGCTTTCCATACCGCCGTTGCATCGGGGCAACATAGCCTTACGGGGCTATATTCCGACCACGTCATAGCCCTTATGGGGTGTCTTGCGCATGTCGTGCCTGTCGGGACGGTTAGCGTGCGTGTTGCCCTATTTCAGTTGTGTCAGGACGCCCCTTCGGGGGTGTCCTTTTTTTCATGCCTGACGCGGGCTTGCGTCCGGCGGACGGATCGCTAGCCTGCGCCCGAAATCGCAATCAGGGAAGTGGTCCGATGGAACGTATGAAACTGGGCGGCAGCGCGGTCGAGGTCAGCCGGATCTGCCTGGGGACGATGACATTCGGCAACCAGACCGCCGAGGCGGACGCCCATGCGCAGATGGATGCGGCCCTGGAGGTCGCGATGACCTTCATGGACTGCGCCGAGATGTATCCGGTCAACCCCGTCCGCCGCGAGACGATCGGCCTGTCCGAAGAGGTAATCGGCCGCTGGCTGGCGCGCACCGGCAACCGCGACCGGGTCGAGATCGCGACCAAGATCACCGGGCCCAGCCAGATGGTCCGCGACGGCGCGCCCTTTGACGGGGCGACGGTCACGGCCTGCGTCGACACCTCGCTGCGCCGGTTGCAGACGGACCGGATCGACCTGTACCAGTTGCACTGGCCGGTGCGCGGGTCGTACGGATTCCGCCAGAACTGGGGTTTCGATCCGTCGGGCCAGGACAAGGCGCAGACGCTGGCGCATATGCGCGACGTGCTGGGCGCGCTGTCGGAGGCGGTGACGGCAGGCAAGATCCGGGCGGTGGGCCTGTCCAACGAATCTGCCTGGGGCCTGGCCCGCTGGTGCGACGTGGCCGACGAGATCGGCGGACCGCGCATGGCCGCAATCCAGAACGAGTATTCGCCGCTGTACCGCCTGTACGACACCGACCTGGCCGAGGTCGCGGTGAACGAGGATGTCACGCTGCTGTCCTATTCGCCGCTGGCGGCAGGCCTGCTGACCGGGAAATATGCATCCGGCGCGATGCCCGAGGGCAGCCGCGCGGCGGTGGACAAGGCCACCGGCGGGCAGGGCAACCTGGGCGGCCGCAAGACGGAACGCGGGCTGGCCGCGGCCGAGGCCTATGGCCGCCTGGCGGCCGAGCATGGCTGGGACGTGGTGCACATGGTCATCGCGTGGCAGCTGACGCGGCCCTTCAAGGTGGTGCCGATCATCGGGGCCACGACGATGGATCAGCTGCGCCATCTGATCGCCGGTCTGGGCCGCGATCTGCCCGACGATCTGCGCCGCGGGATCGAGCGTCTGCACCGCGCCCACCCGCTGCCCTATTGATGTGAACCGGACCGTCTCTATCTTACTGACAAGACAGATGAACACGAAGGACCAGGCATGGCAGGCGATCCCTATGGAGCACTCGGCGTGTCGCGAAGCGCCAGTGCCGATGAGATCAAGAAGGCCTATCGGCGCATCGCGAAGACCGATCACCCGGACCTGAACCCGGATCCGGCCGCCGCAAAGCGGTTCGCGGCGGCGTCGGCGGCCTATGACCTGCTCAAGGACGCCGACCAGCGCCGCCGCTTTGATGCAGGCGAGATCAACGCCCAGGGTCAGGACCAGGCGCCCCGCTGGCAGGGTCGTCCGGGGGCGGGCGGCAATCCGTTCGGCGAAGCGCCCGGCCATGGCGGCGACCCGGACCTGTCGGACGTGTTCGCCGACCTGTTCGGCCAGCGCGCGGCACCCCGCGGCGGCGGTGGCTTTGGCGGTTTCGGTGGCTTTGGCGGGTTCGGCGGCGGGCGCGCGGCGGACATGCGCGGCCAGGACCTGCGGCTGGCGCTGCAGGTCGATTTCCTGACCGCGGCCCGCGGCGGGCGCAACCGCATCACGCTGCCGCAGGGCGGCACGCTGGAGGTGGCGATTCCCAAGGGCGTGCGCGACGGCCAGGTGATCCGCCTGCGCGGCAAGGGCGAACCCGGCATGGGCCGCGGAGAGCCGGGCGACGCCTATCTGGAGGTTCGTGTGACCGACCATCCGCAGTTCACGCGGGACGGCGACGACATCTACCTGGTGCTGCCGATCAGCCTGGACGAGGCGGTTCTGGGCGGCAAGGTCGCGGCGCCGACCATCGACGGGCCGGTCAACCTGACCATCCCGCGCGGAGCGACGTCAGGCCAGCGGCTGCGGCTGCGGGGTCGGGGCGTGAACGGCGGCGACCAGCATGTCGAGCTGCGCATCGCCATGCCGCCCAAGGTGGACGCCAAGCTGGCCGAGTTCTTTGAAACCTGGCGGCGCGAGAACGCCTATGACCCGCGGCGGGGCATGTCCGAGGCGTCCTGACGCGCAGGCAGCACGGCCATGATGCGGGCGCGGGCGTCGGGTGTCATGCGACCCCAGGCGGCGATCTCGGCCAGGGTGCGGTGGCATCCGAGGCACAGGTTACGCTCCGCGTCGATGCGGCAGAGCTTGATGCAGGGGCTTTCGATCATCGGCGGTTGTCGTCCTGATACGCGGACCCGGATGCGGGTCGCGGGGGGCGGGCCGTGCAGAGCACGGCCCGGACGCTGCCGCTTGGCCCTGCGCCGCGCTGGCGCGCGGCGGGTGCGCGCCTATCCATGGGCGGCGATGTGGCGCAGGCGGTCCAGCACGCCCTGCAGAATGTAACCCGCGGCGACCTGGTCGATGACTTCGGCCCGGCGCTTGCGCGAGGTGTCGCCCTCCAGCAGGGCCCGTTCGGCGGCCACGGTCGACAGGCGTTCGTCCCAATAGGAGATGGGCAGGTCGGTCAGCCGCGTCATGTTGCGGGCAAAGGCGCGGGTGGCCTGGGCGCGCGGCCCTTCGGAGCCGTCCATGTTGCGGGGCAGGCCCAGGATCAGCCCGGCCAGCCCGCGATCCGCGATCAGCGCCAGCAGCGCCTGCGCGTCCTGGGTGAACTTGGTCCGGCGGATCACGGTGATGGGCGATGCCACGCCCCGCATGCCGTCGCTGACGGCGACGCCGATGGTCTTGGTCCCCAGGTCCAGCCCGGCCAGCGCGCCAAAGCGCGGCAGGCTTGCGGCGAAATCGGTCATGTCCTCGTGGATCATTCGTCCAGCCCCGCATCGGTGGCGGCTTGTTCGATCGGGACCAGGGCGTCGGGGGTGCTGCCGAAACGCTGGCGGGCCTCGGCCAGGATCGCGACCGCCTGGTCGCGCCGGTCCAGCACCGCCAGGGCCGCGATCAGGCGCGCCCATTCCTCGGGGGACCCGCCTTGGGTGGCAAGGCGGTCCTGCAGGCGGTCGACCATGCCCTGGACCATCTGGGCGCGTTTCTCGGGGGGCAGATTCTGGGCCGCGGACAGGGCGTCGGCATCGGGGCCGGGCAGATCGGCGGCAGGCGCCGCGGGCGCGCGGTATTCGTCGTCGCCGGCCAGCCAGGCCAGATCCTCGATCGCGGCACGGATCGGGGCGATCCAGGGCGCGCCCTCGGGGCCCTCGTCCAGCAGGGCGCGCCACAGCGGAAAGGCCCGGTCGGGGCGGCCGTTCTGGATCAGCAGCACGCCCTGCAGATAGCGGGCCTGCGGCTGCGTGGGGTCCAGGGTCAGCGCGCGCTGCAGG
>NZ_BBPH01000056.1 GCF_000787695.1 Paracoccus sp. PAMC 22219
CCGGGCGGGATCGTCGCAAAAAAAAGGAAAGCCAAATGGCACAAGCAATCCAGACCGACACCGCCGCCGAGCAGGCCCGCGACCACATGCTGCGCCTGCTGATCGCAGAGCAGAACGACGCCTTCCGGCGCTGCCTGGGCTTCGCCGCCCTATGGCGGGACCATCATCTGAAAGGCCGCGCTGTCGTCACGCCGGGTTTCGAGGCCCTGCCCGTGGCGACCAAATCCGCCCTGATGGGGAAGGTTATCAACTTCACCGACTTCACCGAGGAAAATGACCCTTGGGAGGATCATTCCTTTGGGCGCGTGGAGGCCGATGGCGCGGCGATCTTCTGGAAGATCGACCTTTTTGACACCGCCTACACCTACGGCGCGACGATGCCCGATTGTGCCTGTGACCCTGACCAGACGCGCCGTGTCCTGACGCTCTACCTGCCGTCCGAACACTGACCAGAGATCGGCCTGCTTTGCTCCGTTAGCAGGCCGATGCTTCCCGCAGCTTTAACCGGAAAGGGGGTGAACACATGAGCAATGCAATTTTGGAACAGCGCCTCGCGGAAGCATGGGCGCTTGTCAGGAAGGGCGACACCTTTGGTATCGGACGCCGCTTCCTGAGCCAGCACGGGGTCAACTAAGACCCTTTGCCTTGCCCCGCCCTCACAGGGGGCAAGGCACCAATAAGCATAATCGTCGCAAACAGGAATGCCACCCATGAAAACCGAAATCATCACCGCCGCCGCCATCCAGTATTTCCCGCTGGCCCAACTCTATGTCTCCGACATGAACCCGCGTCAGGATGCGGACCCGGAGGGGATCGACCTGCTGGCCGACAGCCTTGCTATGATCGGCCTGATCCAGAACCTGTCCGGCACCGTCGATGCGGATGGCCGCGTCGGCATCGTCGCAGGGGGCCGCAGGCTGCGCGCCATCGCCCGCGCGGTCGAGCGTGACCCGACCGTGACCAAGCGCCACCCGGAACTGGCCTCCGTTCCCGTCCGCATCGCCCCCGACGAGGCCACCGCGCGGGCATGGGCCAGCGCCGAGAACGCCGCCCGCGAGGACTTGGCACCCGCCGATGAAATCCGTGCCTATGGCCGGATGAAGGAGGCAGGCGCAGACGTGTCCACCATCGCCCGCAGCTTCGGCAAGACCGAGGCGCATGTTTACCGCCGCCTTGCGCTGGCAGCACTGCCCGCCGCTGTTCTGGACGCCTTGAAGACGGGACATATCAGCTACGGGATGGCAAAAGCCTTCACCGTGTCCCAGGACGAGGCTTTGACCTTGCAGGTTCTGGCCGAGGTGATGGGCCGCGACGTGTCCGAATACCGCATAAAGCAGGCTTTGCAGCCGGAGGCGATCAGCGGCACCGACCGCCGCGCCCTGTTTGTCGGGCTGGACGCCTACACCGCTGCGGGCGGGCGGATGAACCGCGATCTGTTCAGCGACACGACCGCGCTTCACGATGGCGATCTGCTGGCCCGCCTTTTCACCGAGAAGATGGACGAGGCAGCGGCAAAGATCGGAGAAGTCTGGAAATGGGTCGAGGCCATGCCCGACAGCTATGTCCCTACGGGACTGCCGAGAAGCTGGACCGCATCTATCCCGTTCCGGGCGTCCTGAGCGAAGAACAGAGCGAGCGTTACGACGAACTGGCGGAGCTGGCCGAGGGCGACGTTCTGGACGAGGTGGGCCAAGCGGAATTTGCCGACCTGACGAACATCGTTGAAGGCGGCTTTACCGACGCGCAGCGCGCCGTTGCCGGGGTTTTCATCTACGTCCGCAATGATGGCACCTTGGGCGAAACGGCAGCATGGGTTCGGCCCGAGGATCGCGCCGAGGCAATCGAGGCGGAGGTTCTGACCGGACACGCCGCAACGCGCCACGGCGCGGCCAGCGTCGAGGATGCGCCCAAGTCGCCCTATTCCGGCGCGCTGGTCGAGGACATGAAGGCCGTGCGGCTGGCCGCGATCCAGACCGCGCTTCTGGACAAGCCGGAAATGATCTTTGACCTGCTGGCCTTTGGCATGTCGCTGGCATCTGGCGTCAGTACCCATGTTTTCGACCTGTCGCCCGGACGTCCCAACAACTGCCCGAGCAAGCCCGAGGGGTTGGAGTTTTCCGAACGTCTGACCCATGCCCCTGCGGGACATGAGGCATGGAGCCGCCGGGAATTGCGGGTGGACGATCTGGCGACCGCCTTCCGCACGTTCATCGCCGCTGGCAAGAAAGCCCGCAACGCGGCGCTGGTCGAAAGCGTGGCGCGGACCCTGCCCTATGGCGCAGGTAGCGCGGAGTTCTTCGGACTGATCGAGGCCGATGCCGGGGCCGGTATCCGCAAGGTCTGGACGCCCACCGCCGAGAACTTTTTCAGCCGCGTCAGCGCCGATTATCTGGACGCGCTGCATCTGGAACTGACGGGCTGTGATCCGCAGGGGAACGGTTTCAAGGCGCACAAAGCCCAGAAGAAGGCCGAAAAAGCACAGTGCATGGAGCGTCTGTTCAGCGATGCCGAGTATCAGAAAGCATGGCGGATCGACGCGGAGAAGAAGGCCCGCATCGAGGCTTGGACCCCGGACTGCTTCTGATTCATACCGAACCGGAGGGGCGGCGTTAGCTGCCCCATACCGAGCATTTTTCAGACGAAAGAGATTTTCATGCCCCTGTATATCGCAACCTACTGGTCCGGCACGGCATGGGTTGATCTGCACGCCGATGCGCTACCCTTCAAAGACGCACAGCAAAAGCTGCACAGCGCAGCCTGGACCCATCAGAGTGTTCGCTTGCGACCGGCCCCGGCCGCCACCGAGTTTCCCGCCGCCGCTCCTGTTCAGTAGAGCGCGGCACCGCCCATCCTTCTGCGACGAAGGTTCAACTGGCCCCGCTTCGGTGGGGCTTCTTTTTTGGCGGGGAATGATGACCTGGCGGAGGCGGCCGTCTGCGCCGGCCCCCGCCTCCAGGCCCGGCCCTTCGGGCAGAGCCTTGCCTCCGGCAAGGCGGCGCAACAGACCAACGAATGCTGTCAGCAAAAGACTGCAAAACAAAAATCATAAGCCGCAAAGAATGCTTCGCATCCCTTGCGGCTTATCTACCAAATGCTATTCAGATAATATATAACTCCAGAAAACTCCTGTTTTAATAATAAGGAAGCATTATGGTTGAGATGAGCCTTGAGCAAAGGTGGGATTATTTTATGGAGAGAAGTATTGACTTCGATCCTGCTATGTTTCGCGATGTAAAAATGAGAAACGCCGCCAGCAGTATTATGAGTAAAGTGGCTTTTCTAAGGGCGGACACCTTCTGGAGGCCAAGCACTGTAGGTCAAAGTAAAAGATACGGGCTGTCGTTCTATCTCAAAAATCAACGGCCAATGATTTACCTTAATATCCTTAAGCATGAGGGTGATGAGCAAGAATTGTTCGACACCATATTACATGAAGCCTTGCATTGTTCCGCGTTGTATCTTGGTCGTCACGATGAATTGCCAAACGACGATCGCACCACAAGCTATTTACTTGAAGAACTATGCGTGTCGTCAGGTCTTTGCAAAATATATCCAATGCTCAAAATTCCAGCGATGCGTGACGCCAGTAGGCGGCAGAAAGTGACTAGGGATAAAATGCATGGATCGCTCATGCAGCATGTTCCCGAAACGATTTGCGGGGAGTGGTTTGAGAAGGGCAATGAGGCCGCAGATTGGCTCTTTACCGTCATCAACTCCGAAATCCGAACATAAGCAGCATGTATCCGGGCGTCCCCTTCGGG
>NZ_BBPH01000055.1 GCF_000787695.1 Paracoccus sp. PAMC 22219
AGATCCAGCACGTTCGCCGCGCTGCCGACAGACAGCCGACCATCATCGACCTGCGCCAAAACCTCCACGCGGTTCAACTCGCGCTCGCTCATCATCACCCATCCCATGTCCGCTCATCCTCATGTTCTGTCGAGGGCAGAGTGACATTCCTGAATTGCTCATGGGCGACATTTTAGCTTTGCGGCTACACACATAATAACTTAATAAGCTTTATTATGCATCATTGGTCCTAACTCAGACCCCCAGCAGGCTTGTACGCTCTGACGCCATCATCTTTGCCGCAATCGGTGACGTGATCATCTGGATCACCGCAAAGAAAGCAGCAGGCACCGCGATTTCAGAAGGAAGACCCGATGCTGCAACGAATGCGGCAGCGATGCTGAATTCCTTTTTGCTGGTGGTGAACAAGTAGGCGATCAGCTCCGCGCGATCCTCCGCGAACAGCTTGGCAATCATGCCGACAGCATAGCCGATCAGGTTCAGTGCCAAAGCTGCCAGAGCGATCACCAGCGCGTACCAGCCGTAGCCAAGTATCGTCGCCGCATTCGGCCCGATCACGGCCAGCAGCAGAACCAGATACAGTACGGACCCCAGCCCAGGCCACGCATAGTCGAACCGCGATACCTGCTTCAGAAACTGGGTCCGCAGCCAGACGCCGATGACAGTTGGCACCACGACGATCAGCACCAGCTCCAGAACCACAGCGCCAACAGGAACGGTCAGTTCGATGCCTGTCAGCCACAGAAACAGGAATGGGATGATGAACGGGGACAAAGCCGTGTTCACGGCATTCAGGACAGCAGCCAAGGCGACATTGCCGCGTGCCAGCAGCACCAGGAGGGGTGCGGATACGTCAGTCGGGAGCATGCCGACCAACGTCTGTCCCGCCGCCAGGTGCCCGCTACCGAAGAAGATGCGCCCGGACAGCCAGCCTGCCAGCGACATTGGCCCATAGACCAGACCCAGAGCCCAAATCTGACGGCTCGGCTTGCGGAAAACGATCCGAACGGCCGCCGCGTCGAAGGTCAGGCTGATGACCAACATCAGGAGCGCCAGAAGGGGGCTGATCCCCGCCTCAAGCCCTATCCCGATAGAGGGCACGGCAAGTCCGAAAGCTGTGGTGGCAACCGCCATGAACAGCAGATTGTTTTCGACGAATCCAAGAAGCTTGCGCATGTCAGGTGTCACTATTTCGGTTGGTGGGACGTCCGCTGCACTTGGCGAAAAGAGCGATGGCCTGGTCGCACCATGCGCAATGGCCTTCGCAGCAATCGTGCATCAGAAAAGCGACCAGATCCGAAAGCGCAGGGAATTTAGCGCTGTAGATGATGGATTTCCCATCACGCCAGTTTTCGACCAAGCCTGCGCTTTCCAGCTCTTTAAGGTGGAAGGAAACGAGCGATGGGCTGGCATCGCCCAAGGCTGCGGCAATGGCCCCAGACGCCATGCCTTTCGCGCCTGCAAAGACCAGAAGGCGGATGGTCCGCAGGCGGATTTCGTGGGACAGGGCCGCAAATCCGGCCAGGGCAGCTTTTTCTTCCATATCAATTCAACACTACAAGAATCGTTTGATCGTTGATCTGCTGGACCAGACAGGCCGTCAAGAGGCGCTTATGCGTCCAGTGAAATTCTTTTCAAGATATCCAATCTGACCCAAATATTTTAAATAGTCATCGATTATCGAATGGATAATTGATACAGCACTGAATGAAATACGACTTCTCACAAAAAATTCCGTGAAGGACTTGAGTCTATTGAAGTTTAGTGGGAGATTAATAATTGAATATGAGCCAGTAGTTGGAGCGTGATATGAAAATTGGATCCTACGCTGTACTTGCAGCCGTCTTGGTCACTGCCGGTTGCGGAACTACAGCGGTAAATACCGTGGCTGGGAGCAATCCGCAGGAGCTTCCCCCGGAGTTGATCTCTCTTGCTGCGCCGGGGCAAGATGTGTCTACAGCGAGACTTCTTCCAAGTGATAATTGCTACTGGTACGAACATCGTGGGCAAGTGGAAACGACCTTGCTTCCGCTCACCACCGCTGCAGGCAGTCCTATATGTCAGAAATCACAGCCCTCAAGTTAATTAGAGGACATAAAAGAATCTATATTCTTTTAGCTGCGGGATGTCACGCTCTCCGCTGTCGAATAGAGAAACGCGGTAGAGCCGGTTTCGACATTTGGATATAGGTCATTGATATGTGCCATGACCATCCGGACACAGCCAGAGCTCGCACTCGTCCCAATGCTTGTTGGAAACGGGGTACCATGAATGCGCAGATACGTATCTCTCTCGCCGACATAGAGATAAAGAGCGCGAGAGCCGAGCGCATTCCTTGGGCCTGGCTCTACGCCCCCTTCAAACTGGCCATAGATTTCTGGTTCCCGAGCAATCATACTCTGCGTCGGGGTCCAGTGCGGCCATTCGACTTTTCGCTTTATCGTATAGACACCAGGTTCATATAGATCTCCCCTGCCGATGGCCACGCCGTAGCGCATTGCCGTTCCACCAGCTTCAATATGGTAGAGGTATTTCGCGACAGCATCCACGTGAATGTCGCCCGGCACTAAGCCACTATTGGCTTGCACTCTCTGCGGGAGAAAGCGCGGGTGCAATCCCCAAGGATTCGATGTGAAGGCATCATATCCGGAAGGGGTGACCTGCGCATCCCAAGCAGCCTTTTGCCGCTCTGTTGGCCAAGACGCCGCAAGAAGGGGACTGGAAATTGAGGCCGAGAAAAGCGCTGTGGTCGTTTGTATGAAGTGTCGTCTGCTCAGCATATATGAGGCTCCTTTGCTTCGCTCGATATTGATTCTTAATCAAATTTAATATGACGAGCAAACAACCCATCAAATTAAATCTTCTAGTATATTATTACCGTTCTTATCAGTTAATATGTTCCACAGCATTAATTCAAGCTTCTTGCCTTTTGGTTGCGATCATAATGCTGTGCGTGTGGCGACGATCCCACGCCACAGAGATCTTCACATGGATCGTCTATATCGCCCTACGGTTTTCGGATAACACTGAACGTGATGAGCAACCTGATCATAGAGGCAGAAGCATTTATGTACCCCACCTCCAGAACTCGGCGAGCCTTTCTCCAAGGATTGACAGCTGCCGGCATTGCTATTCCTGCCGGAACGGCCTTGGGTCAGAGTTTCGACACCTATACTGGACAACCCATTGACGGAAACCCGCCAGCGCCGTTCCTGTCCAATTCGAGCAGTGCGCCAGAGCGCAACATGTCTTCCTTCAGATCGCGCCATTGGCGTGAGTTCTATCCGACCCTTGGCAAGGGTGTCATTCTTGCGGATGTCACGTCGCGTGCTGTGTATTATTGGTCGGCTGACGAGAATGTTAATTTTGTATTTCCTTGCTCGATCCCGATGACAGAAGATCTGACGCGACGGGGCCAGGCCGAAATTGTCAGGAAAGTCAAAAATCCGCCTTGGACACCTACGGCCAGCATGCGTGAGAAGGACCCAAATCTGCCGCAGCGGGTTGAGGGCGGCGCGCCTGAAAATCCCCTCGGTGCGTACGGGCTATACTTGTCATGGCCCGCCTATCTTGTTCATGGCACGCACGACACGCGGAAGATCGGGAGAAAATCGTCATCTGGATGTTATGGCCTTTATAACGAGCATGTTGCCCGCCTTTTTGAGGTTGCTGAAATCGGCACACAGGTCACGGTGTTCTAAATCCTGAAAACTAAGGTGCTCACTCTGTATTTAGGGTGGGCACCGTTAGCTGATATTCGATGAGTACCGCTACGAGCTTTGTGACTCTCTGTTTAGCCAATGATCAGGCTGCTAGGGATAGATCATAACTGGAATTCCGGGCTGCAACATTGCATAGACGTCTTCTATTTCCTGGTCAGTCAATGCCAGACAGCCTGCGGTCCAGTCCCGGTTCTTCGGTGCGAAGACATTGCCTTCGGGGCCGCGGCCATGGAACATGATATCGCTGCCCGCACTTCGACCGAATTGAGCCGCATAAGCTTTATCCTGTTCATTTGGATAGGATATGCCCACCGATAGGTGATATCGGCTCCGTGGGTTGAAACGGTCGATGTAGTATAGCCCCTCGGGCGTTTTTCCGTCGCCCTCGAATTGCTTTGGGCCGAGCGGTTGGTTGCCGAGGCCAAAGTTATACGATCTCAGAACGGTCTGCCCGTTCAACAGAAACATCCGCCGCTCAGCCTTGTTGACCACGACCTGAGTGACAGGGGGCCCTGAGTACCGTTTGAACTGAGGTACCGCTCCTCTTGCCGGCGTCGTTGACGGCGCTGATTTTCCACATGCAGCGAGAAGAGCAAGCAAAGCCAGCGAGGCATGGCGCCGGGAGAAGTTTGGCATCTATCTGTTTCCTGCTCGGATGTTTTTTTATGATGCTTCAGGATAGCGGGTAAACACTTCACTGGTACCGTCTTGGCGAACAAGCAGGACATCGTATGCGTCGCGCTTTGTTTCCGGGCCCATGCCGGGACTTCCGTAAGGCATTCCTGGAACAGTCAGGCCGAGAGCTTCAGGGCGCTCTTGGAGCAAGCGCCGGATATCGTCAGCAGGGACATGTCCTTCCAGGAAGTAGCCATCGACGCTGCCGGTATGACAGGAAGTCAGTTCGATCGGTACGCCCAGATCAATCTTGTGCTGCATCAGCAAGGTGCCAAACCGCTCTTCACTCGTGACCTGAAAACCGTTTTCCCGCAGGTAATTGGTCCACTGTTTGCAGCATTCGCAGCCGCTGCCCTCCACAACATGGATGGCAGGAAGGTTCTCAGCCCAGGACAGAGATGGCAGACCGCTGGCTGCGGCTGCCATCATCACGGCGCGTCGTGTCAGTTTGATCATTTTATGCCCCTCGATCCGTACGATGAAGATGTTTGAATGCCATCAGCTTTCCGTTCCCATGTCGTCGCGAAGAAAGTACCCGGTGGAGAGACGCGCAACTGTCAGCATGACGCGGTCAGTCGGTCTGGCGATCGCTGTTCGGGGCGCCGGTGTTTTCTTGATGGGATCCGTTGGCTTGCCGTCGATGCGAACTTCGTAATGAAGGTTAGGTCCACTGACGAGGCCGGTTGCGCCCACGTCACCGATCCTGGCCCCGGCATTCAGCTCGACACCTGGAGCGATCCCTGCGGCAAAACGCGAAAGATGCGCATAGCGGGTCAAGACGCCCCCGCCATGATCGACATCGATCGTCCGACCATATCCCCGCATGGTTCCTGCAAACACGACCGTTCCTGAGCCGGTGACGCTGACTGGCGTTCCGGTCCGTGCGGCGTAATCGACCCCCGTGTGCATTCGTTGCGTGCCAAGCACGGGGTGCCGGCGTTTCCGAAGACCGAGGACAGCCGGGCTCCCGCGACAGGCCGCGCGGACTGCTGGACCTGCGCACCATTCCGAAACAGGATGAAGGGCTGTTCGACCGAGCCGGTCACGAGCTCGAAGATGTCCGTGTTTTTTTCGACCCGCGCATAGGCGAGTTGCGGTTCACCCACGACTGTTCCATCAGGCAGAATATTTTCGCTCCACATCAACGCGATGCGCTCGGTTCCTTCAAGGTCCCGAAAGTCGATCTGGCCTGCCAGGAGCGCCGCAAGGTCAACTGCGAAACTTTCGGGCGCATCGCGGGCGGCGAGCGCCTCAAAGAGAGAGCTGTCCAGGATAAAAGTTTCCCGGCGGTCCCGAAGCAGGATCTCCGTCTTGATCAAGGATGCTTCGAGAGGTTTCGTGAAATCCAGAACGATGTCCGTTCCGTCTTGGGTCAGAAGCGAAAGACGCGCAAGTTGGGAGGGATCGTCGGAAAACACACTCCATCTGAGGATTTGCCCCGGGCTAAGGGTCGACAGATCGAAGACATCTGAAATCGCCAGTGCGGCCTCGGTCCGGAGAGGTGCGCCGATACCAGCATGCGACAATATCGAATCCAACGTGTCTCCCGGAACGACCTCATGTCGCGACATGGGGGCAACTGCCTCGGTGAGGTGAGACAGTTCGGCCGGGGTTTCGGCGTGCGATGATGTCGTGACGGCAATCGCGCCGGCAGTCAGCAAGGCTTGCAAGATCATCAGGTCTGGGTTCCCGTCAGGCAATAAGGTCTGGCATCGGGGAGCAGGCTCCCCACGCCGTATCGATAGGTTGTCTACAGTTCGAAAAGGCGGGCGATGCACACTCCGACAATTGTTCCGGCCAAGCCGAAAGCAATCGCGTATCCACCCGCATATTGAACCCTGTCCAGTCGGGTGCCGCCGAGGGCGCGCGCACGCTGAACCCCTCGCACTCCGCCGATCAGGGCCGCAATGACCGTCAGCATCGGAATTGTCGCAGCGTTTGTTGGTTCATGCCGTCTCTCGCCTCTCGTCATCGACACGCGCGTGTCTGCGACCTAAAGCAGCTAGAGGTTCAAGATAAAATGCCTCACGATCACGGTTTTGTCAGGGGACCGGGTGTTCAGATCTAATCCCCACTGCATCCGGGCCTTCCACTTCCCAGCATCCGTTTCCGTCATCGCCAGCTATTCACTGACCGGCATCGTCGATCGTGGGGTGGTTCGTAACGCACAGCGAATGATCACCCAAAACCTCGATGACCCGACAATCGGATATCCGGTCACCCGCGCACTGGACCACCATGCGCTCAAGCTCGGTCTTCAGGGCCGTCAGGCGGGCAAGACGGCTTTCGACCTCGGCAAGCTGCGCTTTGGCGATGGCGTCGGCTGCGGCACAGGGCTGATCGGGATCGTCGGACAGGCTGAGAAGGTCGCGGATCGCCTCAAGGGAAAAGCCTAGCTCGCGGGCGTGTCGGATGAACGCCAGTCGTTCATGGGCCTTATGCGTATAAAGGCGCTGATTACCGACGCTGCGCTCGGCTTCGGGCAGCAGGCCGATTTGCTCGTAGTAGCGGATCGTCGGAACTTTGACCCCTGTCGACGTTCCCAGCTTTCCGATCGTCAGCATGAACATTCTCCTTGAACCTATAGCTGCTAGAGGGAGTAAACCTCCGAATCGATGATGGCAACGGCCCTGCTTTCTGCAGAGGAGAGAATGATGACGATCACGAATGAACCCGGCATGACCCTGTGCGACTGGACGGTGTCCGGAATGGATTGCGCCTCCTGCGCGACCAAGGTGCGCGGCGCGGTGTCCCGCTTGCCTGGCGTCAGGGATGTGGAGATCGGCATCATGTCCGAACGCCTGCGCCTGACCGTTGATGAACGCCTGACCGACACGGACAAGATCGAAAAAACCGTGCGTGCGCTTGGATACGGCATTCAGACCCGTGCGCCGGGAAAGAAGGATTTCGTGATCCCGGGGAGTGCGCCGGAGAGTCATCAAGGCCACAGCCACGACGCTCATCCCGCTGTGGCCGAGGGCGACCACTCCGGCCATGGCAGCCCCGGTCACGTCCATGACGACCCTGCCGACCGCGGCAAGGCATGGTACCAGACTGGCAAGGCCAGGCTGGTCATCCTGACCGGGCTCTTGTTGGCGGCAGC
>NZ_BBPH01000054.1 GCF_000787695.1 Paracoccus sp. PAMC 22219
CGCTGGACCGTGCCGGGCTGTGCGCGCCCGTGCCGCAGGGCCCGCCCCGGCCCGCCCGCCACGCCCTGTGCCTGTCGGGGTCCGAAGGGGACGCGGACCTGCTGCCTCTGGCCAACAGCCACGCTGTGGTGATCCGCCAGGACGACGACTGGGAAAGCTTCGTGGGTCGGCTGTTCCGCCCTTGGGTCCATGTCATTCCGATGGCGCAGGACGGGTCCGATCTGACCGAACGGCTGGACTGGGCGCGCGCCAATCCGGGCGCTTGCCGGCAGATGTCGCGCAAGGCGCGCAAGCTGTGCCACGCCCTGGCCGATCCGGCGGGGCGCAGGCTGCATCTGGGTCAGGTGCTGGCCGATTACCGCCGCGCCACCGGCCAGGACTAGCGGCGCGGAAAGACGAAGACCCGGTCGCGGCGCAGCATCAGCCACATCGGCGTCCCGGCAGGCGGCAGGAACACCCCCGGCACGGTCGCGTTCAGCGCGATGCCCCCGGCATCGGTCGCGAATTCCACCAGCGATTCGCGACCCAGGTAGCGGGCCCGCGTGACCCGCGCCAGCGCGGCGCTGCCGTTTTCGGCGGTGGGGGCGGGGCCCTGTCCCGCGCGGTCGAAATCCATCTTCAGGTGCTGGGGGCGGATGACGATGTCGACCTCTGCCCCCTCGGGCAGGCCGGGCGTCAGGAACTGGCCAAAGGGCGTGTCGGTCAGCGCGCCCTGCACCCGCCCCGTCAACACGTTGATGTCGCTGAAGAACCCCGCCGCCAGCCGGTCGACCGGCGCATTGTACAGGTTATACGGCGCGCCCTGTTGCACGATCCGGCCCGACCGCATCAGCAGGATCTGGTCGGCCATGCGCATCGCCTCATGCGGCTCGTGGGTGACCAGCAGGACGGCGGTGCCCTCCTCCTTCAGCAGGGCCAGCGTCTCGTCGCGGATGCCGTCGCGCAGGCGCTCGTCCAGGCCGCTGAACGGCTCGTCCATCAACAGCACGCGCGGACGCGGCGCCAAGGCGCGGGCCAGCGCCACGCGCTGCTGTTCGCCGCCCGACAATTCATGCGGATAGCTGTCGATATGGGCGGTCATGTGGACGCGGTCCAGCAGCTCGGCCACCCGGTCGCGGTTGGCCTTCCAGCCGCCGGCCAGGCCGAATGCCACGTTCTCGCGCACCGGCAGATGCGGGAACAGGGCGAAGTCCTGGAACATCAGCCCGATGGCGCGGCGTTCGGGGGGGATGCGGAACTGGGTGTCGCAGACCAGCTGACCGTCGACCCAGATGCGCCCCTGGTCCTGCATGTCGACGCCCGCGACGATGCGCAGCGTGGTCGATTTGCCGCAGCCCGACGGACCCAGCAGGCAGGCCACCTGGCCCGCCTCGACCTGAAAGCTGACATCGTCCACCACCGCCTGTCCGTCGAAACGGCGGGTCAATCCCTGAACTTCCAGGCGGGGGGGCACGGTCACGGGCAATCCTTGGCGTTTCGGTCGGGGTTGCCTATCAGGCGCGCCCCCGGCTCGCAACAGGGCCGCTCAGACCGTGACGTTCAGCGCGCCGCCATCCAGCAGCACGTTCTGCCCCACGATGAACCGCGCCTGCTGGCTGCACAGGAAGGCGCAGGTCGCGCCGAAATCGGCGGCGGTGCCATAGGTGCCGGTGGGAATGGTCGCCTGCCGCTGCGCGCGGGCCTGATCGACGGTGATCCCCTGCGCGGACGCCACGCCTCCGTCCAGGCTGTCGGCGCGGTCGGTCGCATGGATGCCGGGCAGCAGGTTGTTCACGCAGACGCCCTTGCCCGCGACCTGCCGCGACATGCCCGCCACGAACCCGGTCAGCCCGGTCCGCGCCGTGTTCGACAGTCCCAGGACCGAGATCGGCGACCGCACCGACCCCGAGGTGATGTTCACGACCCGGCCCCAGCCGCGGTCCATCATCCCCGGCACCAGCGCCTGCATCAGCGCGATGGCCGACAGCATGTTGGCGTCGATGGCGCGGATGAAATCCTCGCGCGACCAGTCCTGCCAGTTGCCCGGCGGCGGGCCGCCCGCGTTGGTGATCAGGATGTCGGCATGCCCCACGGCGGCCAGCACGCGGGCGCGGCCCTCCTCGGTGGTGATGTCGGCGGCGACGGGGGTGACCTCGACGCCATGCCGCTCGGCGATCTCGCGGGCGGTCTGGGTGATCTCGGCCTCGGTGCGGGCATTGATGACCAGGTTCACGCCGGCCTCGGCAAGCGCCTCGGCGCAGCCGCGCCCCAACCCCTTGGATGCCGCACAGACCAGTGCCCGTTTGCCCTTGATGCCCAGATCCATCGCGCTCTCCCTTTGCGTTCGGCGCGCAGGAAACGCGGGCAGGGCGGCATTGTCAAACGCGATGACACATGCGGGATGCGGCGGGGCGCAGCCCCGCGGCAAGGAAGGGGCCTCGATGGCCCCGCCCTTGCCTCATGCTCACCCCGCGATGGCCTCGCGGATCGCGCGCATGTTCGCACCATAGACGTCGGCCCGGTCCACCGACCCGCCCTTGAAGACCGCCGACCCCGCCACCAGCACATCGGCCCCGGCACGCGCCACCAGCGGCGCCGTCACCGGGTCCACCCCGCCATCCACCTGGATATGGATCGGCCGGTCGCCGATCATCCCGCGCAGGCGGGCGATCTTGTCGACCTGGCTGTGAATGAACTTCTGCCCCCCGAAACCAGGGTTCACCGTCATCACCAGCACCATGTCGCACAGGTCCAGCAGGTATTCGACAGCCTCAACTGGCGTGCCGGGGTTCAGCGCGATCCCGGCCTTCTTCCCCGTCGCGCGGATCGCCTGCAGGGTGCGGTGCGGATGCGGCCCGGCCTCGACATGGGCGGTGATCATGTCGGCACCCGCCTCGGCATAGGCGTCGATATAGGCGTCCACCGGCGCGATCATCAGATGCACGTCCATGACCGTCTTCACATGCGGTCGGAATGCCTTCACCGCCGGGGGGCCAAAGGTCAGGTTCGGCACGAAATGCCCATCCATCACGTCGACATGGACCCAATCGGCGCCCTGATCCTCGATGGCGCGGATCTCGGCGCCGAAATTGGCGAAATCGGCGGACAGGATCGACGGGGCGATCTTGATCTTGCGGTCGAAATCCATGCGTGTCTCCATTCCTATTCCGCTGCGGCCTGCCTGCTGGCGCGGTCCACGTCAAGCCCGCCGTCGAACACCCGGCTGGCGCGGATATCAGGTTCGGTCAGCGTGGACAGCGCCGCCGCATCCAGCGGGCCGCGCGCCTCGGTGAACAGCCGGTTCGCCTGCCGCAGCCGGGCGCGGTCCAGCGCATTGCGGATCGACCGGGCATTGGCGAAATGCGGCTGCCCGCGCCGCGCCGCGATGTACTGCGCCATGGCCCCCCGCGCCGCCGCATCCAGCACATAATTCTGCCGCGCCAGCATCCCTTCGGAAATGTGCAGCAGCTCGCCGTCGCTGTAATCGGGAAACTCGATGTGATGCGCGATCCGCGACCGGAACCCGGGGTTCGAGGCAAAGAACCGGTCCATCCGGTCGCCATACCCCGCCAGGATCACCACAAGGTCGTCGCGGTTGTTCTCCATCACCTGCAGCAGGATCTCGATCGCCTCCTGCCCATAATCGCGCTCGTTCTCGGCCCGGTACAGGTAATACGCCTCGTCGATGAACAGCACGCCCCCCATCGCCTTCTTCAGCACCTCCTTGGTCTTGGGGGCGGTATGGCCGATATACTGGCCCACCAGATCGTCGCGCGTGACGGTCACCAGGTGCCCCTTGCGGACATAGCCCAGCCTGTGCAGCAGCGCCGCCATCTTCAGCGCCACGGTCGTCTTGCCGGTGCCGGGATTGCCGGTGAAGCTCATGTGCAGCGTCGGCGTTTCCGTGGCCAGACCCAGCCGCCGCCGCGCCCGGTCGACCAGCAGCAGGGCCGCCGTCTCGCGGATGCGCGCCTTGACGGGGGCCAGGCCCACCAGCTCTCGGTCCAGCTCGGCCAGCACCTCGGCCACGCCGCTGTCGGCGAAATCCTGGGCCAGATCGACATGGGTCGGGACATCTTGGGTCATCATGCACCTTTGCGTGGAATGTGTCCGGGCGATGGGAGGACACCGCCCGGACCCGGCCCTGTCGGAGGAGCAGCCTCTCAGGGATAGCGGGCGCCTCGGGCTCGCGCATGGCATAGCTCTCGATGCTGTACCGGACCGACCGGCCCTCGCCCTCCTGGCGCACCAGCCGAAAGCCGGGTTCCACTGCGGGGCGGTTCACGATCATCGCCATGCGGATCGATTCCCAACCGGGCGACGCGTCGAACGCGATGACGCGGATATAGACCCCGCCATGCAACTTGCGGCATTCGTTGACTTCGAACACCACCGCGGCGGCGTCCGGGTTGTCGAACATCGGGTGGCCCCACATCTCCCAGTACGTGTTCCGGGGATGCGGGTCGTCGGTGTATTCGACCGACACGGCCCAGCCCTTGTCGATGGCGTACTGGGCCTGCACGCGGATGTCGTCATCCGACAGGTCGGGCAGGAAACTGAACTGGCCTTGCGTCATTTTCATGGGCTTGTTCCTCAGTGGGACACTTCGGGGGTGGGCGCGAAATCGGGCGCATCGGTCGAGGCATAGTTGAAGCTGACGTCCTTCCAGACATCCAGCGCCTGCTTCAGCGGCGTGCAGGTGCGGGCGGCGTCGCGCAGGATGTCCTCGCCCTCGTTCCAGATGTCGCGGCCCGAATTGCGCGCGAACACCATCGCCTCCAGCGCGACGCGGTTGGCCTGCGCGCCGGCGGCGATGCCGTGCGGGTGGCCGATCGTGCCGCCGCCGAACTGCAGGACCACATCCTCGCCCAGGTAGTGCAGCAGCTGATGCATCTGCCCCGCATGGATGCCGCCCGAAGCGACCGGCATCATCTTGTTCAGGGACGCCCATTCCTGGTCGAAGAAGATCCCGTTCTCCAGCGCCATGGGATTCCGCTCTTCGCGGAAGATGTCGTAATATCCCTTGGTAGTCGCCGGATCACCCTCCAGCTTGCCCACGACGGTGCCCGCATGCAGGTGGTCGACCCCCGACAGCCGCATCCATTTCGCGATCACGCGAAAGCTGACGCCGTGGTTGCGCTGGCGGGTATAGGTGCTGTGCCCGGCCCGGTGCAGGTGCAGGATCATGTCGTTGTCGCGCGCCCATTTGGCCATCGACTGGATCGCGGTGTACCCGATCACCAGATCGATCATGACGATGATCGAGCCAAGCGATTTCGCGAACTCGGCGCGGGCGTACATCTCCTCCATCGTGCCGGCGGTGACGTTGAGATAGGTGCCCTTGACCTCTCCGGTCGCCGCGGACGCGCGGTTCACCGCCTCCATGCAATACAGGAACCGGTCGCGCCAATGCATGAAGGGCTGGCTGTTGATGTTCTCGTCATCCTTGGTGAAATCCAGACCGCCCTTCAGCGCCTCATAGACGACGCGGCCATAGTTGCGCCCCGACAGGCCCAGCTTGGGTTTCACCGTGGCCCCCAGCAGCGGGCGGCCATAGCAGTTCAGGCGTTCGCGCTCGACCACGATGCCGGTGGCGGGGCCTTGGAACGTCTTCACATAGGCCACGGGCAGGCGCATGTCCTCCAGCCGCAGGGCCTTCAGCGGCTTGAACCCAAAGACGTTGCCGATGATCGACGCGGTCAGGTTGGCGATGCTGCCCCCCTCGAACAGGTCCAGGTCATAGGCGATATAGGCAAAGAACTCTCCGGGGCTGTTGGGAACAGGGTCCACGCGATAGGCCTTGGCGCGGTACTTGTCGCAGTTCGTCAGGCGGTCGGTCCAGACCACGGTCCAGGTCGCGGTGCTGCTTTCGCCCGCCACGGCCGCCGCAGCCTCGACCGCATCGACCCCGTCCTGCGGCGTGATGCGGAACAGCGCGATGATGTCGGTTTCCTTGGGGACATAGTCCGGCTCCCAATATCCCATCTGCGCGTATTTCAGCACCCCGGCAGAGTACCGCTTTTTCGCGTCCATCTTGTCGGTGGGCATCTTGGCTGGCATCTCGTTCATGGTCAGTCCTCCGTGAAAGGGGTCAGGCGCGCTTGGCGTCATGGGTCAGGCGCAGGATCATCGGCGTCAGGATCAGCTGCATCGCCAGGTCCATCTTGGGTCCGGGCACGACGATCGAATTGGCGCGGCTCATCCACGATCCGTCGATCATCGAGGTCAGATAGGGAAAATCGATGCCGCGCGGGTTGCGGAACCGGATCACCACCAGGCTTTCGTCGGCGGTGGGAATCCAGCGCGCGATGAACGGGTTCGACGTGTCGACCACCGGCACCCGCTGGAAATTGATGTCGGTCTGTGTGAACTGGGGACAGATGCAGTGCACATAGGCGTGCATGCGCCGCAGGATCGTGTCGGTCACGGCCTCGGTCGAATAGCCGCGCTGGGCGCTGTCGCGGTGGATCTTCTGGGTCCATTCCAGATTGATCACCGGCACCACGCCGATCTTCAGATCGGCAAGCGCCGCCAGGTTGACCGTGTCATTGGCCACCGCCCCGTGCAGCCCCTCATAGAACAGCAGGTCGCTGCCATCCGGAAAAGGCGCCCAATCCGTAAAGGTGCCGGGCGCGCTGCCCCAGCGTTCCGCCTCGCGGTCGTCATGGACGTAATGGCGGGTCTGGCCGCGCCCCGTTTCGCCATAGACGCGAAAGATCTCCTCCAGCGCCTGCAATTCGTTGGCGTCATAGCTGAAATGGCTGAAGGTCGCGTCGCCCGCGGCCAGCCGGGCGGCCAGTTCCGCCTTCATCGCGGCGCGGTCATAGCGGTGAAAGGCATCGCCCTCGATGCTGACGGCGGTGATGCCCTCGCGGCGAAAGATCTGGTCGAAGGTCGACTTGACCGTCGTGGTGCCCGCGCCCGAACTGCCGGTGACCGAGATGATGGGATGCTTGTGGCTCATGGGGTCCTCAGGTGCGAAACAGGCCGCGATGGCCGAACAGGGCAGAGACCTCGGCCTCGGGCAGGTCGTGATAGGCGGCGACGCGGTCGACCTTGTCGGCACAGCCGAAGACCAGCGGCGTGCGGCTGTCGAACCCGGTGATCACCGCGTCCAGGATCGGCAGCGCGCCGTCCGTCGCCCGTCCCCCGGCCTGTTCGACCAGAAACGCGATGGGCGCCGCCTGATGCAGCATCGACAGGCTGCCCCGCCCATGGCCCGACCGCGCATCGGCGGGCGCCAGATAGATGCCGCCGCGCATCAGGATGCGATGCGCCTCGGCCACCAGCGACGGGGTCCAGCGCAGGTCGATGTTGCGCCCGCGCGGCCCCTCGGCCCCGGCCAGGCAGTCGTCGACATAGGCGCGCACCGGGCGTGGCCAGTGGCGGTATTGCGACATGTCGATGGCCAGGTCGCGCACCGTGTCGGGCAGGGTGATCCGCGCCCGCTCCATCCCGAAGGCCCAACCGTTCAGCGCCTGCACCTGAACGCCATCGCCGCAGGTCAACGCCATCAGGGTACGCGGCCCGCGCATCACGTATCCCGCCGCCCGCATCCGCCGCGCCGGGCGCAGAAAGCTGTCCCGCGCCGTGGCCCCGGCGTCAAAGATCGCGAATATGGTGCCCGCGGGGGCATTCGCATCCGGCTGATCGGGCAGGGGCGGCGCGATGGCCAGTGCCAGCGCACCCTGCGGATCGCCGTCGTCGGGCGTGGCTTGGTCCGCCCGGCTGATCCAGCGCAGCCCCTTGCCCCGCAGCGCAGCCCCGGTGCCCAGATGGCGCGCCAGATCATCCAGGCAGCCCTGCAGATCGGCCGGGATCAGGTCCGTGTCGATGGTCGCTTCGGTCATCGTCCCCTCCCCCGGTGCGATTGCTGCAAGAGGAGATTGACAGGCGATGCCGTTTCGGAAAATTTAATAAGGCGGAAGATACATTCAGGAAAGCTGAAGATGCGCCACGACGCCGTCACCCTGCGCCAGCTGCGCGCCCTGCGCGCGGTCGCCGACAGCGGCAGCCTGACCTTGGCCGCGGCGCAGCTGGGCCTCAGCCCGCCCGCGATCCACAGTCAGCTGAAATCGTTGGAAGATCTGGCAGGCGCACCCTTGCTGCAACGCGCCGAACACGGCGCCTTCCGCGCCACCGCGCAGGGTCGTGCCTTGCTGCTGGCCGAGGCGCAGATCGCCACCGCCTTGGCCCGCGCCGGGCGCGAGGTCGCGTCCCTGGCCCAGGGTCACAGCGGCAACGTGGTCCTGGGGGTGGTGTCGACCGGCAAGTATTTCGCGCCGTTCCTGGTCGCCACGCTGCAACGCGCCCTGCCGCGGATCGAGGTGACGCTGCGCATCGGCAACCGCGACGCGATCTTGGCCGCCCTGGCCGCGGACGAGCTGGACCTGGCGATCATGGGCCGCCCCCCGCGCGAACCCGCCGTGATCGCCGCCCCCGTTGGTCCGCATCCGCATATCATCATCGCCGCCCCCGACCATCCGCTTGCCAACCAGGACCCGGTGATGCCGATGGACCTGCTGTCCCAGACCTTCCTGTCGCGCGAGGAGGGGTCCGGCACCCGCATCCTGATGACCCGTTTCCTGGACCGCATCGGCGAGGGCCCCCCCTGGCGCGCGACCGAGATGGGCACGAACGAGACGATCAAGCAGGCCGTCATCGCGGGCCTTGGCATTGCGCTGATCTCTCAGCACACCTGCACCGAGGAATTGCGCACCGGCCGCCTGGTCGCGCTGCAGGCCATCGGCCTGCCGATCCAGCGCAGCTGGTACCTGCTGCACCGCGCCGACCGCGCGCCCAGCCCGGCCACCGAACGCATCCGCGCCGCCATCGCGGGCCTTGGCGGCAGCTTCCTGCCGCGCCTGGACGACCGCGCCTGACCGTCCGGGTCATCAGGCGCGGGGCAAACGGATGGCCACCGTCCCGTCATGGTCCGTACAAATCCCGGATCCGCCCCGGTCACGATGCCGACCCTGTTCCGTGGCGTCGCGCGGCAGGGGAGGGGCACCGCGCCGCGGCGTCGCCTGCGGCGCTGTCATCCCCATCCGTCGGGGTGGCGGGATCGCGACCCTTCGGTGCGTCAGCCCGCGTCGCGCAGGGCGGTGATCTCTCCCGCAGGGGCCGAGGCGCCGCCCTCGAACACGACCCGCCCGCCGCTGGCGTCGAACTGCGCCTCGACGATGCGGGCATAGGCGCCGACCTTGCTCTCCAGGATCATCTCGCCGCCACGCCGGTTCTCCAGGGTAAAGCTGTACAGCCCGTCCGGCAGCTTGGTGCCCTCGGCGGTGCGGCCCAGCCAGTCGATCTGACCCTCTCCGGGGCCAATCTCCTCGCGCGTGACCTCGCGGCCCTGCGCGTCGCGCGTGACCAGTTGCACGCTGTCGGCCAATGAGTGAGGCACCACGTCCAGGGTGATGGCGTCGTCGCCGAACCAGACCGGCGCGGTGGTCCGCGCCTCCTTGCCGATCCAGCCGGCGATGCCCGCGCCCCCGGCCTGGCCGGCCATCTGTTCCAGGAACTTGTTGCTCAGCGCGGCCTGTTCGACCCCGGCGAACGTCGCCAACTGGATCGCAAAGTCGGTGCTCTCCATCGGGTTCAGCGGGTCCTGATTCTGCAGCTGGGCCGTCAGCATGGTCAGGAAGGTCTGAAAATCCCCTCCCGCGCTGGCACCCGCGAAGCCGCCCGAACCCGTCGTGGCGGTGGTGGTCGCAGGGATGGTCACTGTCGGGCTGGTGATCGCGTCAACCATGAAAGGCTCCTATAATCTGATGTCCAGGCGGCGGTCGCTCAGCGCGGTGGGCGACATGCGGACCCGCACGGGGGTGGCCGAAAGGGGAATGTCGTCGTCGTCGGTCGGCCCACCCTGCGCGGCCTGCCCGCCGCTGCGGTCGTCGCGGCGGAAATCCAGGCTGCCCGCGGTCACGCCCGCATCGGCCAGCTGCTGGGTCAGCAGGTCGGCATTGCGGCGCACCAGGTCCAGCGTCTCGGGACGCTCGGCCCAGATGGTGATCTGGCCGCGATCCAGGCCGGACATGACCAGGCGGATGCGGCCCAGCTCCTCGGGGGACAGGGCGATCTCGGTCCGGTCGCCGCGGGTGCTGACCAACGCGTCGGTGACCTGCTGCAGGACCGGGCGCGGGTCCTGCGACGCCGCTTGCCAAGCGGGACCCGCGGCCGCTGTGGCGCGGCTGGCGGCCGGCGCTTGCGGATCGGTGCCGAACGGCATCTCTGCCAGGGTTTCGGCAAGACCCGCCGGCAGGGTGATCTCGGACCGGACGGCGACTGCCAGATCGCGGGCCATCGCCGGTGCGGGACGGTCGGGTGCGGGACGGTCGACCGGCTGCGGGGGGGCGTCGACGGGGGCGGCATCGACGGGACGCGCGACCGGCGCGCCCTCGGCCATCGGAACCGGACGGCCCGGACGCGACGGCGCGGCCGGGTGGCC
>NZ_BBPH01000053.1 GCF_000787695.1 Paracoccus sp. PAMC 22219
CCAGGACCGGTGTGCGGGGGGATGGCTCGGAGAGACATTCAACCGTGCAGCGCAGCCGGGCGCATCGCCCCGACCAGCTCGGGTGGAGGCCGGTCTTGCCGGCCGGAACCGGGGACGCGGCCCGAAGGGGACGCCCGGATCAACTACAGAAAAAGAGCAGAAACCTGCATCAACAGGCCAAGCGCAACGATGATGAGAACGGTCATCCAAAAGCCACCGCTGGAGCTATGACTTGTATCTTTAGACTTTTGACATTTCTCCAATAGGACCGTTCCACAAACGGAACAGCAGGATAAGACGTCTGATCTTGTAGAGCAAAATGGACAACAATATTTCATCTTAATATTCCTAGTAAGCTTAATTGAACCTAACCTTTTCCCAATATCTGTAGATCGAAAAACTGCAAAGATCAGTTCCAATGTCTTTGCCAATATAGTCGAGAGTGCGGGTGCAGTTTGGCACCTAGATCCTTAAAGCTACAGAATTATAGGGACTTAACGTCCTTCCATCAGTTCGATCCCATGCAGAGCTTCTTGCAGAGGTATATCCTTTAAAGTATATACGGATATACAGCAAAGGATAGAGCCATGACCATCCTTATCAAAGGCGATGAAATTGACGACCTCGTTGCGAAATATTGCGCGATAACAGGGGTTAAGAACAAGAGCGAAGCAGTCCGTCAGGCACTTGCTGCACAAATTTCTGCACTTTCCGCAAAAGAAAGCTTGGCTGACCGGATCGCCGCGATCCAGAGCCGCGCAGCGGCTTCTGGCATAGCGGCTGATGGCCGGGATGATAAGGCTTTCATGGATGCGATGTGGGGTGAAGACTGATGTTCATCGACGCAAGTGCGCTTGTAGCTGTCCTAAAGAGTGAACCCGAAGCGCCAGGGCTGATGAAGGCGATGGAGGCGGCGCGGGGAAAGCTCCGCATTTCCCCTATCGTTCGCTTGGAGGCTACGCTTGCCCTTGCCAGAACGCGGCGGGACGCGCGAAGCGCGGGCCCGGCGACAACTGAAGACTTCCAGATCGCTTCCGATCTGGTCAACGACCTGCTCGACGCCATCCAGGCGCAGGAAATGATGATTTCGTCCAACATGGGCCGCGCAGCCATCGAGGCGCTTGGCACCTATGGAAAGCTCGTCGGGCATCCGGCACAGCTTAACATGGGAGATGCGCTGTCGTACGCCTGCGCGAAGTCGCATCATGTCCCTTTGCTCTACAAGGGCAGCGACTTTTCACAGACAGATCTTGCTTGACGCAACTAGAGACTAGAACGGCCCTATGAAAGTCACTCACACTGAAACCATGTTCACGATGACCGGCAAGTATTGGTCAGGGACGTACCCCCTTAGCGACCTTCCCAAGTGGCTTGGTTTTTATCAGCGTTTGCGAAGTGATTTCCTGAAATCGGGTGGGTCATATGATAGATGCATCCAAGAATTAGAAGCCCTCTCCCTACGCGCGGCTGAGACTATGCCGCTGACCTGACTATTGCGCCCCTGCACGGGCAGGCTCGGAACGAGACAAGCGGGCAGGACCAGGCGCAAAGGAAGGGCAGGGGCATAGGCTCGGGGCGCAGGCCGGCCCTTGCCGGCCAAGCCTAGAGCGCGGCCCGAATGGGACGCCCGGATCAGTTAAAGGAGAAGAGCAGAACCATGCAAAATCCAGCAAGCATCCAAACGGCCGTTCAGAAGCTACCGCTCAATTTTTCATGTTTAGAAGATCATTGATTTACTTTATAAGCCCCAAGAGCCTAATTTATAACATACAATTACATGCACAGCACAAGACTTAGTACTGCAGATTTATGCGCACATACTGCATGCAAGTTTGTTATGTACATCTTATTTAGCGAAGACGGTTACTAGCCCCACCAAACTTGATGACACAAAAGCGTTCTAACCAATGATAGCAAAACTTGAAAAGTGTGGTACACTAGATTCGTTTAATTACATGGTGCAATAATGAGCATATCGCCGTACTTTGTGTTTGTTCTAGCTCATTCTGCGATCATTTTTTTTCCCTCTGCCGGATGGGCAGATGTAGTTGCAGCTACAGCAATGTCTAATTCATCTGAAGCAGATGCTATGGCTGCTGCGAAGAATGCTGCGATTAGTGCTGCGCACTTCGCTGCTTCGCCATGGGGGGCTGATGTCCAGAATGTGGTGGTTGATGGATGTTCCCAGTCAGATACCTGGTGGACATGCGCTGCAACTGCTTACTACGAAAAGAAAGAAAATATATTAGACGATTAGATTGAAAATTAATAATTTAATGGGCGATTCTTTAAATTAAATACCAATATTATCCTGCATTATTCCCAATAGGCATTAAACTTGCATATTTACCTACGGCATTATAAATGTTCAGTTTTTTATTGGGAGGTAGGTACAGCAAATGATGCCATGGACATATAACGTCATAAAAATTATGACTTGCACTACCTTTTTAATCTGTGGTTGCGAGGAACTCACAGAAGAAGACAAAGAAGGTTTCACACAGCTAGCAGCTATCGCCATTATTGCTGCAGCAGGCGGAACCGATGAACAATATGGGGTAGATAACAACGCAGGTGTGATTCAGTCTACAAATCCTTACGAGAACCCTTATTCTTTAGAGGGCGCACGCCTTCGAAAAGAAGCACGGATTAGCTGTCTTGCAGGTGCCATTGATGACAACGATTATTGGAAAAAGGAAAATGCCTGTGATGAAACGATTCACATCGCGTATTGCTTTGAAGACACCGCAATCAACAGCTGCGATAGCGATATTCCAGCTAGACAAGCCGTAATTAGTGGTGGAAGTTTTTCATATCCTAAGTCTTTGACACTAGGAAGAGTTTTCACCTGTATTTCTCCCTTCAAGCCGACTTGGCCCGATTACGATGAAGACTACTCATGTGTTTTTTCGAGTTAGAATTTTACCCAGTTCTCATGGTGTGACTGCTTCTTTATACCTTTAGTGTCGGAAGCTCACTTATCCTTGTTGTGTAGCGTGGCGATCGGTGATCTGCCTTCGTCGCCCAAGATCGACTGACCCCCTCACGCGCCAGCACCATCGTCTTCTTGCCGAAGCGATCATTGATCGCATCAAGCGCATCCGTCAGGCGCGCGTCGCGAGGTCGATCCGGTGGAAACAGCATGGCAGGCTGGTCAGCCTCGGCCAACAGGTCATCGAGGATGATCCCGGCCTTGGTATAGCCGTAGCCATTCCCTGACGGATCACCCTTCCAGCCCCTCCGCGCAGCCGCCACGGCGGCATCCACCAGGTCGAACGTATGGTTGGACATGGGTCGCAGGCGGATGCTGCGCGAGAACGAATGGCGCGGTCTGTCGGGCTTGTGCGGGTTGGTGTGGTAGAAAACCGTCATCGTGCCCGCCACCAAGCCGTGCTGGCGCAGCTTCTCGGCCGCCCGGGTGGCGTGGGCGCTGATAGCTTGGGCCAGCGTGTCGAAGCTGGTCATGGGCGTGCCCGCGGAGCGAGTGACGGCCATGCCCTTGCGCTGCGGGGGCACGTCCTCAAAATCAACGCAGGACACACCGCGCAGCTCGGCCACCAGGCGTTCTAGGACAACCGTGCCGATCTTGCGGCCAAGGGCCAAAGGCAGGTCGCGCAGCTCGGCGGCAGAGTTGATCCCCTGGGCCTTCAGCTTGGCCTCTGTCGCTGACCCAACGCCCCAAATTTCTCCGATGGGAATGCGGCGCATCACATAGTCCCGGACGTCCTGGTCCATGAGATTGCAGACCCCAGAAAAAAGCGGGTTCTTCTTGGCGGCATAGTTCGCCAGCTTGGCAAGCGTCTTGGTGGGCGCGATGCCCACGCAGGTCGGAATGCCCGTCTCGGTTCTGACCGCATCCCTCATTTGGGCGGCATGGGCTTCCATGCGATCCCCGAAGCCTGCGAGGTCAACGAACGTCTCGTCTATCGAATAGACGTCGAGGCGAGGGGAATAGCTGTGCAGGACCTCGACCACGCGGCGGCTGAGGTCGCCGTAAAGCGTGTAGTTCGAGGACAGCGCCTTTACCCCATGCCGCTTCATCAGGTCACGGATCTTGAAAACCGGATCGCCCATCTTGATCCCAAGGGCCTTGGCTTCATCGCTGCGGGCGACGGCGCAGCCGTCATTGTTCGACAGGACAATGACAGGGATGCCGCGCAACGACATATCAAACACGCGTTCGCAGCTGACGTAGAAGTTGTTGCAGTCGATCAGCGCAATGGGGCGGTCGGATTGCTCCACCGGGCCTGCCCTTATTCTATGGGCAGGCGGCGCACGACGCCGGCGACAACCCCCCATATCTCGGTCGTCTCCGTGACCGGGATTGTGGCATAGCCATCCGCACGGGCGCGCGGATCGAGAAACCAGACACCATCGCGCTTGGCGAGCTTCTTGACGGTAATCGCGCCATCGACCACCGCGACGACGATGCGGCCATGGCGGCGCTTGCCAGCACGATCCACAGCGATCAGGTCGCCGTCCAGGATGCCCTCTGCCTCCAGACTGTCGCCCGACACGCGCCACCAGAACGTGGCATGCTCATGCCGTACCACCCACTTGATCGGGTCGATCGTATCCTCAAGGTCATCCGCGGCGGGTGACGGAAAACCGGCCGGAACCGGCATGGATGCCAGGGGCACATGCCGGTCTACGAGCGTGATCTTGATAGGACTGAGGTGCAGGGTCATGACTATAAGAACAATACGGGAACACCAGCCATAACCCGAACCCCCCCTGCGGCGTCAAGCCGCTAACTGATTTAGGTGAAACGGGTGCCCAAGCTGCGACCAACTTAGTTGCGAGCCTGTTGCAGGGGGATGCCATCAAGCAAAGCCTGCCCTGCGGCCTTCGGGCTGCCGTCCCCGTTGACGTAGGCATAGAGGGTGGTGGTCGTGATCCCGAGGCGGCGCGCGACCTCTTTGGCAACAGCGTTGCGGTCGGACATGGCTGTCATTGCCATGCTCAAGGTCGTTCGATCCATCTTACGCGGGCGGCCTCCAAGCCGTCCACGCGCACGGGCGGCGGCGATCCCTGCTTGCGTCCGCTCTACGATCAGCTCCCGCTCAAACTCTGCAAATGCCGCGAAGATGCCGAACGCGAGCCTGCCGTTGGCGGTCGTCGTGTCGATCTGCGCGCCCGCACCGGCCAGAACCTTCAAGCCGACGCCCCGCTCTCTCAAGGCTTCGGCGGTCGTGACCAGGTGACGAAGATCGCGGCCAAGCCGATCCAGCTTCCAGATGACCAACGTGTTGCCCGGCTGGAGTGACTTGAGGCAGGCCAGCAGACCGGGGCGGGCATCGAGGCGACCAGAAGCCAGATCCTCATAAATCCGGTCCGGATCGACACCCGCCGCTAACAGTGCGTCGCGCTGTGGGCTGAGCGTTTGGGTGCCGTCCGATTTCGAGACTCTCATGTAGCCGATAAGCACCGCGCACCCCGCAAGAAAAGACTGCGCATACCCTGCAAGGTGCCATTGATTTCCGCAATGGGTTTTCTGGCGGATTAGTGGCGTTTGGCGGCCCTGTGACCTCATACAACGGTGGTCGCCAGAAAACCGACCGTATTTCTGACAGTAACAAGGTGCTCTTGTGGTGGGTTAACTATAAAACGAGCCGCGGCGTTGACATAACTGATGCATAGAAGGGATCCCGTAGATCTGATCTCTCGATACGGTCCTGTCTTGAAAAACGGTGTCCAGAAAGGAACTTGCGTCTTACCTTCACTGTTTGACCCATGTTACGTTTAAGAGCAGCGTACGCAAAAAGCAGTCCCACGCGGGCATAAAGGAAAGCGCCATGAACTCCATAATCTATATTGTCGGCCTTGTTGTCGTCGTTCTGTTTGTCCTGTCCTTCCTGGGTATGCGCTAACAAAAATGTAGACTACCATCCTGCGGTACTCGTGTTGCAGTTACGGCACCTCGGGGAGCAGGAAACGGTTAGTGAATCTAGCCGTAGCGCCCGTGAGGCAGGTTATTCCTACGCATCTCCTTTTTGAGCAGCGTACATTCCTGAGGTGACACTTCGGCCATCATTGCGGTGAATAATAGCGGCCATGGCGGACGCGCTTTGCCTAGATTTGATGACTACGTTCATCACTCTGCCACATTTCTACAAGGTCACCACGGGTCACCAGGCTAAGGCATGCCTGGCAAAACGCATCACCGCTGGTGACCCGTTTTCTTCAAATGTCAGGCCTTCAAGCTTTGCAAGATCACCCGCTACAGTTCTAGATAGATACGCATTCGTGTTCTTCGCCGTAAGGTACTGAACCAAAAGCTCCTAGGCTGATTAAAAGAAGTTTTCCTTATGGCCTTGTCGACCCTCAGAAACAGGATTCTTGAACCCTCGAGAGCGGTATAAAAAAAGAACGGACCGTCGCATCTCAGGACTATATCTCGTACCAGACCTTCCTGCCTTAATTAAGGTTACTGGAACATGGCGAGCCTTGTTTGGTTAACGTCCCAATACGCCTGTCGGCGCGCAGCAATTATGCGCGCCGCAACCAGACAAGGGAGATCTCAGATGACCATCAATGATCCGCACGTTAAGGAGACTGATACGTCCGAACAAAGCAGCATCAGATCCGAGGCTTCTGATCAAGCGTCGCGTCTGGCCGGTAGTGTCAAAGACGAAGTCACGCGTCGCGAACAGAACTTCCGTTCCGGTGTCGCGGACCGCGCCGAGAGCGTTGCCGAGGGCCTGCGCAAGGCCAAATCCGAGATCGATCCGGACTCGACCATCGCGGTCATGTTCGACCGCGCTGCCGACAGCGTCAGCGGGTTGGCCAACAGCCTGAATTCGACTGATCCTACGCAGATGCTGGGTGACGTGCGTCGCTTCGCCCGCAGCCAGCCGGGCGCCTTCCTCGGCCTGTCGGCCTTGGCGGGCTTTGCCGCCGTTCGCTTCCTGCGGGCAGGGTCCACGACCTCGACCTCGCCGGACCCGGTCAGGACCAGCAGCTACGGCACCTCTAGCATGACCCGACAGACCCCTTCCCAGGACCGCGCGTCAGTCAGTCCTGCCGGCGCCGCCAGCCTTCACCGGCCGGCCGGCAGTCCTGAAGGCGCCGATCAGGGCACGAGCGCCGGCACAGCCCCCCCAGTCTCGACCAGCTCTCCGACCCTTTCAGGCAACCGCAATATCGGGGCTTCGCATGACTGATCCAATCCGTTCGCAAAACCCCGCCTCGCTCGCAACTGAAGCGTTGCGCCTTTCGGGTGATCTTGTCCGCAAGGAGATCGCGCTCGCAAAGGCTGAGATGCGCCAGAACCTGAGCCATGCCGGCGCCGGACTTGGGATGATCGTTGCCGCGGCCGTTCTGGGCATCGTCACGTTGAATGTGCTGACCGTGGCGTTAGTCGCCGCTCTGGCAGAGACCGATCTCGGCCCGATCTGGAGTGCGGTGATCGTCGGGGTGATCCTGGCGATCCTGGCCTATGTATTGCTACGCAAAGGTATGGCCGACCTCAAACCTGAAAACCTCATGCCGACGCGCACGGTTGAAAATGTCCAGCGCGACGCGCACGCGGTGAAGGAAGCCTATCATGACGCATGATGCAAACAACCCGGACCACATCGAACGCGAAATCGAAAAGGACCGTGACGCGCTGCGCCGCACGCTGAACGATCTGCAGGACGAGCTGTCGCTCGACGGCCTGTCACGCCGTCTGACGAGCTCGGTTCGTCGGAACGGCGCGGATTGGGCAGACTCTGCCAGCGCTGCCGCTCGGGCCAATCCCGTTGCCTTGGGCCTGACCGGCATCGGGCTGGCCTGGATGATCTTCGGCCGCGGCCATGACCCGGTCCACGGCTTTGGCCAATCCTCTGCTGATCGTCGCACCGACGGCACAGCCATGGCCGCGGCTCGCATAGTGCCGGTCGCAGCTCGGGCACCCCGGGCGATGACCCAGGACCCTACCCCAGATTGGGCGACGGATCACCGCCCGACGAGGACCGGCCAATCTTTCGGCCCGACTTCTGGATCCAGCAAGGAGCACAGCATGATGGACAGGACAAAAGAGACCGCCAGCCACCTGCGCGACCGCGTGAGCGACGGCACAAGCGCTTTGGGCGATAGCGCGCGCCATTTCCGGGACCGTCTTGGAGAAGGGACCGAGGGCATGAGCGAGGAAGCCCGTCGCCGCATTGAGACAGCACGGCACAAGGCCTTGGATGCCAGCGAGGCGGCTAGCCGCCAGATGGCAAAGGCTAACCGGCAGGTTGCCCGCAGCTATGACAATGAACCGCTGCTGTTCGGGGCACTGGCATTGCTCGGCGGCGCGGCCTTGGGCGCACTGCTGCCCGGCACTCGGCGCGAGGACGAGTTGATGGGTGACTATCGCGACCAGTTGTTCGACGAGGCTGAAGCGGTCTACCAGGAGGAAAAGAGCCGCCTCGGTGATGCATTTTCCGCGGGCCTCGAGGAGGCCAAGTCCGCTGCGTCCAACGTGGTCGCCGCAGCCAAGGGTGAGCTAACCGACGACCAATCGAAAACGGCCTCCTCCGGCTCCGAATTGTCTCAAGCAAACGCCGCTTCCGGAGTGACCGGTACTACTGGCACGGCTGGAATAGCGAAGACTTCGGGATCATCAGGACCGTCGACGGTCTGAGGCGACAGGGTCAGCATCTCTAAATAGCCCCGCATTTGCGGGGCTATCTCTATCAGGGGCTTTAGCCATCGAGTTGACCTGCCACTGATCTTTCATCCGACTACGACCGGAGCCCGGTAATGGTTTACGCCAGTTGGCGCGGGTTGAGCAATCGCCCGGCGCGCGGAACCCTCATCGCGTGCAGCGGGTCGGGCGGTTGCGGTGGTCAGGTGCAGGGCGAAGCGTGCGGGGGGTGGTTGTTGGTCCAACAGCCACATTAGCCGGCGGATACGTCCTTTTCCGGAAAGGCCCTTTGCCGGATGGGGGTATCCTCAACATCCGGATTGGTGACGGCATGGTCTATCCATTGGCTGACGACCTCGTGGCAGCTGGAGTGCCCATCATATTCGCGAGTAGCGAGAACAGGTCCTCTATACCCGACAGATACGCGTCAGTCCCACTTTTTGGCAAGCAAATCAACATGATGTCGATGGCCGGGGAACTGTTTCCGACCCGCTAAAACCTCTAGTGTAAATTGAAATCGCGCCGCACCGCGCTATCTTCTTTGTCCGTGGTATGCGGGTGCCCAGGATTCTTCTGAGCAATGAAGTCCAACGTATAGCACGTGCCCGGTTTCGTATCCTGCCACTGCGAGCGACCGCCCAGCTGACTTGTCATCCCGGCGATCAGTGTCATGCCAAGCTAGTGGCACTCGCCGCATCGAAATTCGGCGGCAGGCCTTGCCCTTGGTCGCAGACCATCAATCTTAGCTGGCCATGCTCAATGGGTCGGATCGTGATGTGAACGTCGCCCCCTCCCTCCGGGTAAGCGTACTTGAACGCATTTGTCACCAACTCGTTTACCAGCAAAGCCAGCGGCACCGCCTGATCCGTCGCCAGCGTGACTTGCGCAAAATCACAGCTCAGCGTCTGACCCGGAGCGGCCGATGCGCCAAGCTGGTCGCATAACCCGTCCATGAACGGGGCAAGGTCGACCATGTGGACCTCGTTTGCACGCCAGAGCCGGTCATGCATCTGCGCAATGATCAGGATGCGGCCGCGGGCGTCGTCCAGAATCTGATGCATAGTCGGGTCGGACACCTTGTTCTTCTGCATTCTCAGCAAACCTGCGACCATGGCGAGGCTGTTCTTGACCCGGTGGCTGATTTCATGCGTCAGAATTTCTTGATAAGCCAAAGCCTCCTGCAACCGTGTCTCGCTGGCCCGCAAGGCTTCTTCGACCCTCTGCCGCTCAAGCGCCGCACCGAGTAGGTTGGCAGACCCCTGCATGAACACCAGATCGGCTTCGGTGAACCGCCCCACATTGGGGCTATCCACTTCCAGCACGCCATAGCGTTCTCCATTCCCTTGGATGAGCACGTTGATAGCCCGCTTGATTCCATGCTCTGCCAATATGGCAGGGGTGCGAAACCGAGTTTCCTCCCCCAGGTGGTTGGAGATGACGAGTTTGCCGGTCTGGAACGCGTAGCCGGCGGGACTTGCCGCATCAGCACCCACCCGTGCATGGCCCACCACACCGGCCTTCCATCCAACGCCTGCCCTGACAATGAACCTTTCCTCGTCAGGCAGGTATTCCAGCACCTTGCAAAACTCACTGTTGAGGCCGAGCGCGCAGACCCTGGTAGCTTCCTGAAGCAGTTCTGAAACGTCATGGACTCCTAGCGCATGCTGCCCGTACTCAGCGATGAGCAGTTGCTGCCGGAGGCGATAGGCCAGCTCCTCGGCGGCACTCCCGCCCTCTTCAGCTGCGACAGCCGCGGCGGCCATGTGATCGTCGTCCATAGCTTGTCCTTTCTCCGTCCTAGCCTGACATGCTTTACGTTCTACAAAGAACAGGCGCGTTACAGTAGGTGGCGGATGGCGAAGTTCATACGCCAGCGCAATGCGTCAGGGCATAACACCGCCTTCTGCGAATAGCTTTCTTTTCATTGTTCTTCCGTGTCTGCTCTACGTCAGAGCACCTCCGCTTATTCGCTGATATGAGGTTATCCCGAGCTGGCAGCGAATGGCCGTAAGGTTCCGCATAGCAGACAGATCATAGCGGTAAGCGAGCGGGCGAAATGAGAGACCTTTCGGCCATTCACTACGGCCATACTATGGCCACCCTGGGGGTCGCGCCGCACGAACAAAGGATGGAAAGCCACAAGCTACGTGGCTTTTCAAGAGGCCTTCTAAGTGTTCTTACTCAGGCGAGAAGCCCGGCAGACTTAAGAAATGCCACTGCCGTATCGATCCTCTCATCTAGCGTCGGGTGCAGCAAATCGGCATCGTCGGGCGGGTCTCCCAGCAGAGCGCGCATCTGGTGGGGGACGAAGACCATGTCGAGGAAGTTCCCTGCGATGACGCGCGCGGGATCCAGAGAGCCCGTGTCGTCAGGGTCGGCGATCGCGCGTGAGATCGTCTGAAGCGCAGCCTCGCGACCCATGCGGTCGACCTGGCGGACAAGGGCTCCATGTCGGGGCGCTTCGGCGATATAGAGGCGCATGAGGCCCAATGGCACCGGCTGCATGGCGCCATTGATCACCGCCCGCCCCACCTGGCGGAGCCGATCTTCCGGTGATGCTTCTGAGGCAAAACCTTTGATAGGCGGCATTGAGGCGGCGACGTTTGCCTGGATGACCGCGACGAAAAGCGCGGACTTGTCAGCATAGCGTGTATAGAGTGTCGGCTTGCTCACCGCGGCCGCCGTCGCGACAGCCGCGAGGCTGGTCGCGTCCACGCCGCGTTCGATGAAGAGCGCCGCGGCGGCAGACAGGATCCGTGCATCATTATCGGCCGCGCGCTCAAGCGAGGGCCGACCGCCGCGACTCTTGGCAGGCTTTCTTTCGCGCAACATTTCTAGGTCACCCTACTGGCTTAAGCGAATAAAATTTACGTATCCGTTTAGTTTATGTAGTGCGATGCTACATGCCCCCAGGTCACGCACACAAGAGCACCCATCATGTCCGACGCTGCCAGACCGTTCATCCTCGACATTCCTCAGGCCGATCTCAATGATCTTCATGTCCGCCTGTCCCGCTCTCGTTGGCCCGACCAAAGCCCCGTCGAGTACGGCCGCCAAGGTCCCCCGCTGGAAAAGCTGCGCGCCTTGGTCGCGCGCTGGCAAGACGGCTATGATTGGCGACGCTGCGAGGCCCTGCTGAACGGATGGGACCAGCACATCACCCAGATCGACGGCGTCGACATCCACTTCCTGCATATCCGCTCGGCGCATCCAGAGGCGATGCCACTTTTGCTGACGCATGGCTGGCCGGGCTCGGTCCTGGAGTTCCGGCATGTCATCGATCCACTGGTCAACCCGACGGCGCACGGCGGAACCGAAAGGGACGCGTTTCATCTTGTCATTCCGTCCATGCCCGGCTTCGGCTTTTCAGGCAAACCCACCGAGCCCGGCTGGAACCCGGCGCGCATTGCGGCCGCATGGGCGACCCTGATGGCGCGGCTCGGATATGACAAATGGGGCGCACAGGGTGGAGACTGGGGCGCGATGGTGACCATGATCCTTGGGCACATGGCGCCTGCGGGGCTTGCCGGTATCCACCTCAATTTTGTCCCGTTCCAGCCCAGCCAGGCCGAGATCGCGAATGCTGACGCCGAGGAACGGCAGATGCTGTCGGACGCTGCCCGTTACGACGCCGAATATTCCGCCTATATGAAGCTTCAAGGCACACGACCGCAGTCGGTGGCTTTCGCTCTTGCGGACACGCCCGTCGGCCTGGCGGCCTGGATCTATGCGCTGTTTCAAGATGTGTCCGATAGCGGCGGCGATCCCGAAAGTGTCTTCTCGCTGGATGAGATGATCGACGACATCATGCTCTATTGGCTGCCAAACGCAGGGCCCAGCTCGGCTCGGCTCTATTGGGAGGGGATGCAGGCCATGAGGCAGGTGGCATGCCGCGAGATACGATGAAGACCGCGACCGGCATCTCGATGTTCCGTGGTGAGCAGGTTCGCCTCTCGCGTCGTTGGGCAGAAGCGCGGTTCATCCGCCTCGTGCATTTCGCCGAGCACGACAGAGGCGGTCATTTCGCAGCTATGGAACGTCCTCAAACTCTCGTCGACGATCTGCGAGCGACGTTCAGGGGTTTGCGATAGGGGTCACTGACGAAGCGGAACAGTCCGGGGGCATGAGCACGGTAAAATAGCATCGGCTCAGACTGGAACACCGTCCGCTCTGGGCTACTTGCGCCGATGCCTTGGCGTCGCACTGGCGGCTGTGTTGCGGCAAAATAGACCTGTCACGGTTTGGTGCCGCCGCAGCCGCACCTGCCCCGGGTCGAACGGGTGATCGAGCCCGCCAGCATCCTATGCCCCTGCGGCTGTGGTGAGGTAGCCTGGATCGGGGTAAATACATCCGAGCGGCTTGACGTGATCCCGGCGCAGTCAGCAGACAACGGCAGTAGCTCCACTATCCCTGAAAACTGTCCAAGGATAGGGGAGTAGCTCAGTTCAGCGCAGTCACGCCCGCTGTAGGCGAGATGCCGACGGCTGATCGTAATCACATTGCAGGAAGCTTGAAGGGGATAACGTTTAGATCGTCCCTTGATGCCAATGCATCGCCAACGGCTTTCTCCAGCTCCGCCTGGAAGAAGGGCTTGTCCAGCTTGAACGCGATATTGGCATGATCCGCAGGGAGCTCTGCGTATCCGGTGGCAAGGATTATCGGCAGATTTGGCCGCCGAACCTGAATGGCTTCTGCAAGCTGCAAGCCGGTCATCCTGGGCATCGCTTGATCGGTGATCACAAGATCAACATCGCTGTTCTGGTCCAGGAGGCGGAGAGCGTCTTCTCCATTGTGTGCGGATAGGACCCGATGCCCCATGTCCTCAAGTAAAGCTTGAGTGTTCATCAGGACCAGAATGTCGTCGTCCACTGCCATGATAGTGGCTGGGGTCCGCGTTGTAGGTGCTGTTTCTGTAAATGCCTGTGTGGCCTCAGGGACTACAGGGGCCTCCGCGGCCCGAAGCATGATCGTTGCCTCGGTTCCCTTTCCCGGCACGCTGGTCAACGCGAGCTGGCCTTCCGATTGAGCGGCAAAGC
>NZ_BBPH01000052.1 GCF_000787695.1 Paracoccus sp. PAMC 22219
GTATTTGGACAACGAAGAAGAGGCGGCTTCACCCCTTCTTAACCATGCGCCGTTAGACTTGGCGCTGCGGTACAGGCTGGGGAGCCGATGACCGCCAACGGAGAAGCCGCCCCGGCTCTTGGGCCGATAACGCCTGACCGCTTGGAAAAGCGGAGGGGCCGGGGCGCACCTGGAATGTCTCCGTTGTGCAAATACCCATTCCGACCTCTCCGCCCGTGCCGCCGGATCAGAAGGCTTCAGCCTCCAGCTCCATCACGGTGGCCGCTCCGGACTGGATGCGGGCCAAGTGCGTCGCGGTCATCGGCAGCTGCCGTTTCATGTAGTATCGGCCGGTCGCCAGCTTGGTCTTGTGGAAGGCCGGGTCCGCACTGCCCGCGTCCAGCGCCGCCTGTGCGGCAACGGCCATCCGTGCCCACATGTAGCCCAGGGTCACGTGGCCAAACAGGTGCATGAAGTCGTAGCTGCCCGACAGCGCATCGTTCGGGTTCTTCATGCCGCGTTCCATGAAGAACATGGATGCCGCCTGCAGGTCCTTGGATGCGGCCTTGAGCGGTTCGATGAAGTCGGCTGCCAGCGCCTGGTTGCCGGACTGCTCCTTGCAGAAGGTCTTGACCATGTCGAAGAACGCCATGACGTGCTTGCCACCGTCCTGCGCCAGCTTGCGACCGACAAGGTCCAGCGCCTGCACGCCGTTCGCGCCTTCATAGATCATGGTGATGCGGGCGTCGCGGACGAACTGGCTCATGCCCCATTCCTCGACATAGCCGTGGCCGCCCAGAACCTGCTGCGCCAGCACCGTCGCCTCGAAGCCCTTGTCGGTCAGGAAGCCCTTGATGACGGGGGTCATCAGCGACACCAGCCCCTCGGCGTCCTTGTCGTCGGCCAGGTGGCCGCGGTCGATCAGGTGCGCGCCCCACAGTGCCAGGGCGCGGGCGCCCTCGATGAAGCTTTTCTGATCCAGCAGGCTGCGGCGGATGTCGGGATGCACGATCAGCGGATCGGCCGCGCCCTTCGGGTTCTGCGCACCGGTCACGGCGCGGCCCTGCAGGCGGTCCTTGGCATAGGCCAGCGCGTTCTGATACGCGGGCACCGCCGCGGCATAGCCCTGCAGGCCCACGCCCAGACGCGCCTCGTTCATCATGGTGAACATGGCGCGCATGCCCTTGTGCAGATCGCCCAGCAGCCAGCCCTTCGCGCCGTCATAGTTCATCACGCAGGTGGCATTGGCGTGGATGCCCATCTTGTGCTCCAGCGCGCCCACGGACACGCCGTTGCGATCGCCCAGAGAGCCGTCGGCATTCACCAGGAACTTCGGCACGATGAACAGGCTGATGCCCTTGGTGCCCTCTCCGCCGCCCGGCGCCTTGGCCAGCACCAGATGGACGACGTTTTCCGCCATGTCATGATCGCCGGCCGAGATGAAGATCTTCTGGCCCGTGATCAGATAGCTGCCGTCATCCTGGGGTTCCGCCTTGGTGCGCAGCAGGCCCAGATCGGTGCCGCAATGCGGTTCGGTCAGGTTCATCGTGCCGGTCCAGTCGCAGCTGACCATCTTGGGCAGCCAGGTCTGCTTCTGCTCGTCGGTGCCATGCGCGTGGATCGCGGAATAGGCGCCGTGGGTCAGACCCTGGTACATGTTGAAGGCCATGTTGGCCGACACGAACATCTCTCCGGTGGCGACGCCCATCGTATAGGGCATGCCCTGGCCACCATATTCCGGGTCGCAGTCCAGCGCGGTCCAGCCGCCTTCCTTGACCTGGTCGAAGGCCGCGCGGAACCCGTCGGGGGTGCGCACGACGCCGTTTTCCAGGACGCAGCCCTGCTGGTCGCCGGGCAGGTTCAGGGGGGCCAGCACCTCGGACGCCAGCTTGCCGGCGGCCTCCAGCACGGCTTCGGTGAAATCGGGGGCCAGTTCGTCATGGCCGGGCAGGTCAGAGTGCGACAGCTTCAGAACGTCGTGCAGGACGAACTGCAGGTCGCGGATCGGGGGCGTGTACGAAGGCATGTCGGGATCCTTTACGGCTGTTCTGTGGGGGCTGCGGAAAGCCGGCCCGTGGCGTCCGAGATCTGCTGGCGAAGGTCGGCGATCGCCTCGCTCAGTTCGGCATATTGCCGTTCCATGTCCGCCAGGCGGTCGCGACCGACCTCGATCGTGGCCGCGATCTGCGCGCGGTTCGTGCCGCCGGGTTCGTACAGCTGCAGCAGCTGGCGGATCTGTTCCAGGCTGAACCCGAAGCGCTTGCCGCGCAGGATCAGGATCAGCCGGGCCCGGTCGCGCCGATCATACAGCCGGTGCTGGCCGCGGCGCTGGGGAAAGATCAGCTCTCGTGCCTCGTAGAACCGCAGCGTGCGCGGGGTCACGTCAAAGGCGTCGCACATCTGGCGGATGGTCATCAGATCTTCGGACATGGGTGCGGCTCCTCCTCAAACCGGCTTTCCGTCCTGCCCTGAACATAGCCCCAAGTTGACGCGAACGTAAGCAGGACGCGGCGTCACGGGCCCGCATGCCGCCGCGTCAGCCCATCTTGGCCAGTTCGGCCACCGTGGTCTGACGCAGCTGGTCCAGGTCCGCGCGCGCCGCCGTCAGGTCGGCGATCTGCCCGTCCAGCACCGCCAGCTGGCGGTCGGCCATGTCGATCCAGACCTGATACTGCTCACGCGAGCCCTTCTTGTCATAGATCTGCAGCCATTGGCGGATCTCCTCCAGGCTAAAGCCGAAGCGGCGTCCGCGCAGGATCAGGGTCATGCGCGCGACCTCTCGCGGGCCATAGAACCTGGCGCGACCTTCCTTTCGGGGCTGCAGCAGTTCGATGTATTCGTAATAGCGCAGCGTGCGGGGCGTCACCTCGAACCGTGCGCACATGTCCTTGAAGCTGATGCGGTCTTCGGTCACCCGGCACCTCCCTGGAAGATTTCCCTTGGCGTCAACCTAAGCGCAGCCGCATCCTTTCTCAACCGAATCGCGCGCCGGGGCTTGATCCGGGTCCCGACCCGACGCTACCCCTCGCGCAAAGAAGGACGCCCCATGACCGATCCCGACGATCACGCCCGCATCGCCCAGCAGTTCATTGAGGCGATCCCCCATGCGCGCGCCCTGGGCATGCGCGTGGACGAGATCGGCGCGGGCCGCGCCACAATCAGCATGCCCTGGGCCGAACATCTGGTCGGCGATCCGCGCACCGGGGTGATCCACGGCGGCGTGGTCTCGGCGCTGATGGACACCTGCTGCGGGGCGGCGGTGATGGCGCATCCGACGAACCCGCGATCGACGGCGACGATCGACCTGCGCATCGACTACATGCGGGCGGCGACGCCGGGACAGCGGATCACCGCACGGGCAGAATGCTATCACATGACACGGAGCGTGGCCTTTCTGCGCGCGGTGGCGCTGGACGAGGACCCCGACAACCCCGTCGCGGCTGCCACCGGCGCCTTCACGGCGGAGCGGTGATCATGGGCGACCGCAACGAGCCACTGCACCAGATCAAGTCGCGCCGCGATTCGGCGCTGGCCGCGATGGTCACGGGCGTGCCCTACATGACCTGGCTGGGCATCCGCTTCGACCGCCGCGGGGACGAGCTGACCGCGATCCTGCCCTATGACGACAAGCTGATCGGCAACCCGATGCTGCCCGCGATCCACGGCGGGGTCACGGCGGCCTTCCTGGAGGTCACGGCGATCATCGAACTGGGCTGGGCCGCCATGTGGGAGGACCTGGAATCGGGCCGCATCGCCCCCGACGCGGCCGTGCCCGACAGCCTGCCGCGGCTGCCCAAGACCATCGATTTCACCGTGGATTACCTGCGGTCGGGCCTGCCCCGTGATGCCTATGCCCGCGCCCGCGTGGTGCGGTCGGGGCGGCGTTACGCGTCCGTCCATGTCGAGGCGTGGCAGGACAACCGCGCCCGCCTGATCGCCCAGGCCACCGGTCACTTCCTGATGCCGCAGCCTTGAGCCTGCTGACCAACCGCCGGGTGCTGCAGATCGCGGTGCCCATCGTGCTGTCGAACATGACGGTGCCCCTGCTGGGGCTGGTCGACACCGGCGTCGTGGGTCAGCTGGGCCAGCCGCAGGCCATCGGCGCGGTGGGGATCGGCGCGATCATCCTGACCTCGATCTATTGGGTGTTCGGGTTCCTGCGCATGGGCACGTCCGGTCTGGTGGCGCAGGCGCATGGCGCGGGCGACCAGCCCGAGGTCGGCGCCCATCTGCTGCGCGCGCTGGCCATCGCCGCCGCCGCGGGTCTGGTCTTCATCGCGTTGCAGGCACCGATCTTCTGGGCGGCCTTCCGGCTGGCCCCCGCGTCGGACGGGGTCGAGGCACTGGCCCGCGACTATCTGGCGATCCGCATCTGGGGCGCGCCCGCCACCATCGGGTTGTATGCGATCACAGGCTGGCTGATCGCGGTCGAACGCACCCGCGCGGTGCTGGGCCTGCAGCTGTTGCAGAACGGGCTGAACGTGGCGCTGGACCTGTGGTTCGTGCTGGGCCTGGGGCTGGGCGTGGCGGGCGTCGCATGGGCCACGCTGATCGCCGAGATGTCAGGTCTTGCACTGGGCCTGTGGCTGGCGCGGCACGTGCTGGGACAGGCGCGGCGCGCGGCGGGGCTGTGGGCGCGCGACCGGCTGACGCGGCTGGCGCGGGTGAACAGCGACATCATGATCCGGTCGGTGCTGCTGCAGGGGTGCATGACCAGCTTTCTGTTCCTGGGCGCGGGGCAGGGCGACGTGCCGCTGGCCGCGAACCAGGTGCTGCTGCAGTTCGTGGCGCTGACTGCCTATGCGCTGGACGGGTTCGCCTTTGCCGCCGAAAGCCTGGTGGGACAGGCCGTGGGCGCGCGCCGGCCCGACCGGGTGCGGCGGGCGGCGCTGCTGACCTCCGCCTGGGGGCTGGGGGGCGCGGTCGTGATGGGGCTGGTCTTCGTCATCGCGGGGGGCGCGATCATCGATCTGCTGACCACGTCCGACGCGGTGCGGGCCGAGGCGCGGATCTATCTGCCTTGGCTGGGGCTGGCGCCCCTGATCGGCGTGGCCAGCTGGATGCTGGACGGCATCTTCATCGGCGCCACGCTGACGCGCGACATGCGCAACGCGATGATCCGGTCAGTCGCGGTCTTTGTCGCCTGCGTGCTGATCCTGCCGCCGTTCTGGGGCAATCACGGGCTGTGGGCGGCGCTGATGGTGCTGAACCTGGCCCGCGCGGTGACGATGCTGCGCCGCTATCCCAACGCCGAGGCCGCAGCGGCCTAGCCCGCCATCCGTCGCAGCAGGCGGTCGCGCAGCACGACCTGGTGGAACAGCGCCATCGCGATATGGCCCAGGATCAGCACGCCCATGACCCAAGCCAGCTCTCCGTGGAAGTTCGAGCCGATGTCGGTGGCGGTCTTGACGACCTGATCTGGGGTCCGGGGCGCGAAGATCTGGAACCCGAAGGGCGCAAATCCCCGTTCACCGCCCCAGGCCCGCAGCAGCGCGGCAGAGGGGACGGCCAGCATCAAGGCATACAGCGCGAAATGCCCCAATCTGGCCGCATAGCCCAGCAGGCCCGCGCGGCGCGGCGGGCGGCGGTGGCGGTTCAGGATGGCCCAGACCACGCGGATGACGATCAGCACGAACAGGACGGTCCCGACCTGGGTGTGATTGCCGGTCAGCGCCACGGCCAGCGCGGCCTCCTCTCCCAGCAGGCGTTCGGACAGCATGCCGCCGAACTGCCAGACCATCAGGGCGGCGATTCCCCAGTGAAGCGTTCTGGTGACGATGCGGTAGCGGTCCCGATTGTCCCAAAGCATGATCCGGTATCCTGTGGTTGATGGGCCTGTCGGCCTTTTCATCCCACGGTTCGGTGAAAATGCGATGGCGAAAATGCCGGGTCACCAAAGCTTGACCCGCATTGCCTGCTGGATGCGCAGCGCGCGACGGCATGAAAAAGGGGGGCGCGATGCCCCCCTTAATGCGGTTCGTGGCGGCGGTTCAGGCCTCGTCGATGACCTGGCGGCGGGCCTCGTCCATCAGGCGGGCCATCTGCGCGCGGATCGTGGCGGCGTCGGCCACGCCGGTCAGGTCGGCCTCGACCTTGCGGAAGACGTCTTCCTCTCCGGGTTCGTCGAAATCGGCGCTGACGACGGTCATCGCATAGGCGCGCGCGTCGTCGCCGGTCTTGCCCAGCTGCTCTGCCGCCCATTCGCCCAGCAGGCGATTGCGGCGCGCCTCGGCCTTGAAGCGCAGATCGGCGTCATGGGCGAACTTGGATTCGTGGGCGCGCTCTCGGTCGTTGAACGTGGTCATCGGGCTCTCCTGTGCGTCTTGTGGGTCAAGATATGCGCATCGGGGCCCCTTGTCGCAAGGCTCGTCTTGCCCCCGACGGGCAATCCGCGCTAAGCGGCATCTTCAGGGACATGCGAAAGGACGGTGGGCCCATGGCACCGCGGCGCAAGAAAGTTTACGAAGGCAAGGCGAAGATCCTTTACGAAGGCACCGAGCCGGGCACGCTGATCCAGTATTTCAAGGATGACGCAACTGCCTTCAACGCGCAGAAACGCGCCACCATCGAAGGCAAGGGCGTGCTGAACAACCGCCTGTCCGAGTTCTTCATGAACGGGCTGACGAACATCGGCGTCCCGAACCACTTCATCCGTCGCATCAACATGCGCGAACAGCTGATCCGCCAGGTCGAGATCATCCCGCTGGAAGTGATCGTGCGCAACTTCGCCGCCGGGTCGCTGTCCAAGCGTCTTGGAATCGAGGAGGGCACCGCCCTGCCGCGCCCCATCGTCGAGTACAGCTACAAGAACGACGAGCTGGGCGACCCGATGGTGTCCGAGGAATACATCATCGCCTTTGGCTGGGCGACCCAGCAGGACCTGGACGACATCGTGTCGCTGGCGCTGCGCGTCAACGATTTCCTGTCGGGGGTGTTCTATGGCGCCGGCATCAAGCTGATTGACTTCAAGATCGAGGTCGGACGGGTCTGGGACAACGATTTCATGCGCCTGATCGTGGCGGACGAGATCAGCCCCGACAGCTGCCGGCTGTGGGACGTCAAGACCGGGCAGAAGCTGGACAAGGACGTGTTCCGCCGCGACCTGGGCAACCTGACCGACGCCTATACCGAGGTGGCGCGCAGGCTGGGCCTGATGCCCGCCAACACCACCAGCCTGAAACCGACCGCGATCAACTGAGAAGGAACGCCGCCATGAAAGCACGTGTCACCATCATGCTGAAGGACGGCGTCCTGGACCCCCAGGGCGAGGCGATCCGCCATGCCCTGGGCGGGCTTGGCCACCAGGACGTCACCGGCGTCCGCCAGGGCAAGCTGATCGAGCTGGACCTGGCTGCCACCGACGCCGAGGCCGCCCGGGCCGAGGTCGCGAAGATGTGCGAGGGCCTGCTGGCCAACACCGTGATCGAGAAATATTCGATCGAGATTGCGTAAGGTTTCGCCTGACGCTGCGGCAGCCTGCCCTTATCGGCAGGTTGCCCCCTGCACCCCGTTGCAAACGCGCGCGTTTGACGCCCAATGTGCGGATGATGAACCAGACCCCGACCCCCCAGAACGCCGCCCCGGTCATCGCGATCAACGGATTGCACAAATCCTATGGCCAGCTTGAGGTTCTCAAGGGCGTGTCCATGACCGCGCCCCGTGGCCATGTGATCAGCCTGATCGGGTCCTCCGGGTCGGGCAAGTCGACGCTGCTGCGCTGCTGCAACCTGCTGGAGAACAGCCAGGCCGGAGAGATCCTGTTCGAGGGCGAACCGGTCCGCTGGAAGGGGCAGGGGCAGAACCGCCAGCCCGCCGACGGCGCGCAGGTCACGCGGATGCGCACCAACCTGTCGATGGTGTTCCAGCAGTTCAACCTGTGGGCCCACATGACGATCCTGCAGAACGTCATGGAGGCCCCGGTCACCGTGCTGGGCGAGGATCGCGCCGCGGTCGAGGCCCGTGCCCGCGACCTGCTGGCCAAGGTCGGCATCGGCGACAAGGCCGACGCCTGGCCCGCCCAGCTGTCGGGCGGCCAGCAGCAGCGGGCGGCCATCGCCCGCGCGCTCTGCATGCAGCCCAAGGCGCTGCTGTTCGACGAACCCACCAGCGCGCTGGACCCCGAGCTGCAGCAGGAGGTCGTGCGCGTCATCAAGGATCTGGCCGGAGAGCATCGCACGATGATCCTGGTCACCCATGACATGCGGCTGGCCGCCGATGTCAGCGATCACGTCGTGTTCCTGCACCAGGGCGTGGTCTGCGAAGAAGGCCCGCCGGACCGCCTGTTCGGGAACCCGCAGACCGACCGTCTGCGCCAGTTCCTGTCCGCGACGATGGCGACATAAGAAACCAACAGGAGAGACCCCCGAATGAAATCGCTGACGATTGCCGCCACCGCCCTGATGCTGACCGCGGGTCTGGCTCAGGCGCAGACCATCCGCATGGGAACCGAGGGCGCCTATGCCCCCTACAACTTCATTGACGACGCCACCGGCGAAGTCACCGGTTTCGAGATCGAGCTGGGCAACGAGCTGTGCACCCGCGCCGAGCTGGAATGCACCTGGGTCCGCAACGATTGGGATTCGATCATCCCGAACCTGGTGTCGTCGAACTATGACACGATCATGGCCGGCATGAACATCAACGAGGAACGCCAGGCGGTCATCGCCTTCACCCAGCCCTATACCCCCGCGACGCCGTCGGCCTATGCCGCGCTGGCCGCCGACGTGGACGTGAACACCGCGGTCGTGGCCGCCCAGACCAGCACCATCCAGGCCGGCTATGTCGCCGAGACCGAGGCCACGCTGATCGAGTTCCCGAACCCCGACCAGGCCGTCGCCGCCGTCCGCAACGGAGAGGCCGACGCCATCCTGGCCGACCGCGACTTTCTGGCGCCCATCGTCGAGGAATCCGGCGGAGAGCTGGTCTGGGTCGAGGGCATGGACCAGGTCGCCCTGGGCGAGGGCATCGGCATGGGCCTGCGCCAGTCCGACACGGAACTGCTGGCGACCTTCGACGCCCAGATCACCGCGATGAAGGAAGACGGCAGCCTGAACGCGCTGATCACCAAGTGGTTCGGCGACGACGCGCTGCTGTTCGAATGATCTGACCTGCCGCCGCGGACCCGTTCCGCGGCGGCCCTTCGGGAAGTCCCATGTTCGCATATTGCACCGATCCGTCCCTGTTGCAGGGGCTTGCGTGGCTGTCGTGTTACCTGACATCGGGCACGCATCTGCTGTTCTATGCCAGCTTCGGGACGGTGCTGCTGCTGCTGGCGATCACCGCGCCCATCGCACTGCTGTTCGGGTTCGGGGGCGCCATGGCCAGCCGGTCGCGCATCGCGCCGCTGCGCTGGTTCGGGGGGCTGTACACCTCGATGGTGCGCGGGGTGCCCGACATCATCTTCTTTCTGTTCGTGCCGATCGCGCTGGACCAGGCCTTCGAATGGGTCCGCCACCAGGCGCTGTGCGACACCGATGCGCCGGTGCGGCAGGGCAATGATTTCGTCGTCTGCGCCGCGGCCAAGCTGCCGCTGAGCAACGCGGCCCCCTGGGTGCACGACGTCTATGGCATCTTTCTGGCGGTCATCGCCTTTTCCATCGTCTTTGGCGCCTTTGCCGCGAACGTGTTGTCGGGGGCCATGCAGGCCGTGCCCCGCGCCCAGCTGGAAACGGCCGAGGCGTACGGCATGAGCACGCGTCAGGTGAACCGCCGGGTGCTGATCCCGCAGATGTGGACCTATGCCCTGCCGGGCCTGTCGAACCTGTGGATGATCCTGATCAAGGCCACGCCGCTGCTGTTCCTGCTGGGGGTCGAGGATATCGTCTATTGGGCGCGCGAACTGGGCGGGTCCAAGACCAGCGCCTTCAGCTATCCGCATCCGGATTGGCGGCTGTACTATTTCCTGGGCATCCTGGTGTTCTATCTGGGCATGACGTGGATTTCGGGGCGCATTCTTGACCGCGTCACGGCGCGGCTGTCGCGCGGGCAGGCCACCATGGGTGGCGAAGCGCTGCGCAAGGGGACCCCGGCATGAGCTGCGTCCAGACCATCATGGATTACGGCCTTCGGTCGATCGGCCTTGGCGAACGCCTGCTGCCGCGCGCCGATTACAACCTGTGCCAACAGGCGACGCTGATCGGGTCGGGGCTGATCTGGAACCTGTATTTCGCCGTGCTGGCCCTGTCGGTCGGCTTTGTCATCGCGACCGCACTGGCGGTGGCCAAGGCCAGCGCCAACCCCTGGCTGCGCAAGCCCGCGGATGCGTTCATCTTCGTCTTTCGCGGCAGCCCGTTGTTCATCCAGTTCTTCATCGCCTATGAATCGCTGGTGCTGCTGCCGCGGGCGGGGATCGACATCTTCGGGATGACCGTCCAGACCAGCTGGCTGACGCGGGCCTGGGCCGGGGCGCTGGTCGTGCTGATCCTGAACACCGCCGCCTATTCCGCGCAGATCTTTCACGGCGCGCTGATGTCCGTCCCCAAGGGAGAGGTCGAGGCCGCCGACGCCTATGGCCTGACCGGGTGGAAGCGGTTCCGCCGCGTCGTCTGGCCGACCATGCTGCGCCTGGCCTGGCCCAGCTACACGAACGAGGCCATCTTTCTGTTCCACGCCACGACGCTGGTCTATTTCAGCGGCTTTCCGGCGTTCCAGCAGAAGGGCGACGCGCTGTACTATGCCAGCTACTTCGCGGACCGGACGTTCAACCCCTTTGTCGCCTATCCCATTGCCGCCGCTTATTTCATCGCCGCCACCTTGGCTTTGATCTGGGTTTTCGGCAGGGTGAACAGGCGGCTGAACCGGCACCTGCCGGGTGCGACCAGCCGCGTCCGGTACCGTCCCCAGTTGATGAGATAAACCCATGGAATGGCTGCGCGAACACCCCGAGGTCAAGACGATCCGCGTCGCGGCAGCAGACCTGAACGGTGTCGCGCGAGGCAAGCGCGTGCCCGCCCGCTATGCCGGCAAGCTGCTGGAGGAGGGGACCAAGTTTCCCTATTCGGTCCTGAACCTGGACATCTGGGGCGAGGACGTCGAGGACAGCCCGCTGGTCTTTGAATCCGGCGATCCCGACGGCGTGCTGCTGCCCACGGAACGCGGGTTCCTGCCGATGCCCTGGCTGGACGCGCCCACGGGTCTGCTGCCGCTGTGGATGTTCCATCCCGATGGCACGCCCTATGACGGCGATCCCCGGCAGGCGCTGGCCCGCGTGGCCGAACGCTATGTCGCGGCCGGGTTGGTGCCGGTGGTGGCGACCGAGCTGGAGTTCTTCCTGATCGACGACAGCGGCAAGACCTTGCGCGTGCCGCCCAGCCCGAAATCCGGCAAGCGACGCACCGGCGGCGAGGTTCTGTCGCTGCGCGCGCTCGATGCGTTCGACCAGTTCTTCACCACGCTCTATGACGCCTGCGAGGCGATGGACATTCCGGCCGACACCGCCATCTCGGAGGCCGGACCGGGGCAGTTCGAGATCAACCTGATGCACCAGGCCGACCCGCTGAAGGCCGCCGACGACACCTGGCTGTTCAAGATGCTGGTCAAGGGCATCGCCCGCACCTACGGCTTTGCCGCCAGCTTCATGGCCAAGCCATACGAGATGTTCGCGGGCAACGGCATGCACATGCATTTCTCGATCCTGGACCGGGCCGGGCGCAACATCTTCGACAATGGCGGCGAGGAGGGGACCGAGGCCCTGCGTCAGGCCGTCGCCGGCTGTCTTCGCGCCATGCCCGGATCAACCCTGCTCTTCGCCCCGCATGAAAACAGCTATGATCGGCTGGTCCCCAACGCGCATGCGCCGACCGGCATCGGTTGGGCCTATGAGAACCGCACGGCCGCGATCCGCATCCCGTCATCGGGTCCCAAGGCGCGGCGGATCGAACACCGCGTGGCCGGTGGCGACGTGAACCCCTATCTGACCATCGCCGCCATCCTGGGCGCCGCCCTGAACGGGATCGAAGATCAGCTGGTCGCCCCCGCGCCTTTCAAGGGCAACGCCTATGACCAGAGGCTGTCGCAGCTGCCCGGCGATTGGGGCGCGGCGATCGAGGCGTTCGACACCTGCGCCGAAATCCGTCGCATCCTGCCCGCCCACTTGGTCGACAACTATCTGATGACCAAGCGCCAGGAGCTGCACTACATGGCCGAACTGTCGGACGAGGAAACGGTCGAGCTGTATCTGGATACGGTCTGATTGCGCGTGCCCGGATAGGACGTCCATTCGGCCGAACCCGCTTCCATCCTGACAACCATAGACCTGCCGCTGATGCGGCCGGCCTTCGTTTTCGCAACCACGTCAGGGTGTCGGCGTAAGCGGTGCAGGCCGGAGGCCAAGCCTGTGTCCGTGGAAGACATGAGGCGCATGGACTCATATGCGGCCTGCTTTCAAGCGATTGGCGGGCCTGCAGCACCGAACCGGCAGGATCGCGATGCGCTGTCGGCCCTGAACCTCGGCATTGGCGTGTCGCGCAGTGCCGGAACGGATCACGCGGAAGCGTCGCCCGCGACAAGCTTTCGAAAGTCGCTTTCGGTGATGATCCGGATGGGATGGCCCGCGCCTTGCATCTCTTGGGCCTTTCGGTGCTTGCTGCTTTGGGCGTGCCCCGCAAGAACGGTTTGATCCTGATCGCCGATGACAAGGTGGGTGGTGTGCGTGGTCACGCCCGCCCTGACCGACATCCCGGCCTGGGCCGCCATTGCGGCCGCCTCGGTTCGCGGCAGGCCGAGCGTTCCCGTGAAAACCACCGTGGAACCGGCCAGGGGACCCGACGGGTTTCCGGCCATTACCGTGGCGACATTGCCCTTCGTGCGCGCGGGCTTGATCAGATCCTCGAAGGGCAGGCCCAGATGGCGCTCGGCATGTTGCACGACCATCGCCGCCGCCCGTGCGTCCTCGCCCGCGTCATGGTGATGAAAGCTGAGGTTCAGCATGCGCTTGAGGTTGGCCAGCCCGTGCCCGCCGTTCCCTCTCAGCTCCGGCCATGCCCGCCGTGCAATCGCGACGCTGTCGCTCCATAGCAGGTCGGGGACGTCGATGCCGTAGCACCGGCAGGCGGCATTCATCGCCTGCCGGTCAAAGTTGCTGTGTTGGACAAGCCGGTGCTGCGTCAACAGGGGCAGAAGAATCGGCAGGGCGTCGTCGAACCCGGGCGCCTGGGCCACATGGTCGGGTCCGATGCCGTGCAGCCGGATGTTGAACGGTGCGAACCGGGTGCGGGGATTGATCAGCATCGAGAATGTCACGATCTGGTCGTCGGGCTGCACGCAGGCAAGACCGATCTGGCAGATGCTGGCCGCGTCGTTGCAGGCCGTCTCCACATCCAGCGCGATGAAGCGGAAGCGTCCCTGAGGGACCTGTTCGGCATGGTCAAAATGCGGTCTGTCAGGGGCGTGGTCGGTCCGGGAGGGTGGGAACGCGGCACCATCCGCCGTTTGCTGACCGCGCGATCCACGATCCTGACTGCGTTTAGAAAGCCAATCGGCAAATGCCATTCACACCCTCTTTTCTCACTATCCTCGACCGTACCAGAAGCGCGATCCAAGGTCAGGCCTCTGTCTGCAAAGCGGAACCTTCATTGTGCGGAACAGAATGACTGCCGGTGGTCTTAGCCACGCAAGGTTGGCCAAACGTGCGGTTTGCCGACGGCCTTTGACTGTCTTGCCAAGTGGGCACAACCGCGCGTGCCAACGGTTCAGTCTGATGCCGGTTTGGCAAGCAGGGTCAGGACGGCTTCGACATCGTCCAGCAGGCTGGTCCAGCTGCCATCCGCATCGATCCCGTTGATCCGCATCAGAAACAGCCCCTCGACCGCCAGGAACGCCACGCGCGCGGCCTGTGCGGACGGGGTGTCACCGGCAAGCCGTGCGAAGATCCCGTGATACCAGTCGCGGGTTTCCTGCAGGTTCGCCGGATCTTCCAGATAGCTGACCAGCAGCGCCGCCATCTTGGCATTGATCGCCTGCTGCGAGACCCGTGTCGCCGCGATATAGCGCAGGATGAAGCTGACCGGATCCTCTGCGGCGTGATCGCCCAGCATCGCGTCGAACTGGCTGGTCCAGCGGTCGATCAGGCCGCGGACAAGCGCATCCTTGCTGGCGAACGTATACTGCACACCGCCCTTCGAGATGCCCGCGGCCTGCGCCAGCGCACCGATGGTCAACGCGCCGCCACCGCCGTTGCGCACGATCTCTTCGGCGAGGTTCAGCAACCTGTCGCGGCTGATTGTCGGTGTCCTGCCCAATTTCCCCTCATCCCCATTCCGGTTGCATTCCATACGTATGTATTTATATCGGCGCCTGCAACGGAAACCTCAGGTGAACCATGTCCGTCCGACACCCCGATCCGAAACGCTGGCTGGTGCTGCTGGCCGTCATGCTGGCCTTTCTTCCCGTCGTCCTGGACATGACGATCCTGCATGTCGCGGTGCCGACGCTTACGCAGGCCCTGAACGCGTCCGGAACCGAGGTCCTGTGGATCATCGACATCTATCCGCTGCTGATGGCGGGGCTTCTGGTGCCGATGGGAACGTTGTCCGACCGGGTTGGCAACCGCAAGATCCTGCTGACGGGTCTGGTGATCTTCGCGTGCGCGTCGGCGTGGGCGGCGTTTGCCCAAAGCGCGGCGGTCCTGATTGCCGCGCGGGTGCTGCTGGCACTGGGGGGATCGATGATCCTTCCCTGTGTTCTGGGCCTGATCCGCAAGACATTCGTCGACGATGGAGAGCGAGCCATGGCGCTTGGGCTTTGGGGAACGGTGGGCGCTGCGGGGGCGGCGGTCGGACCGTTGGCCGGCGGCGCCCTTCTGGAGCATTTCTGGTGGGGCTCGGTCTTTCTGATCAACGTGCCGGTCATGCTGATCGTGGCCCCGGCCTGCTGGCTGCTGCTGCCGCGTGTCGAACGGACGACCCTTGGCAAATGGCCCATCGGCCAGGCCCTGCTGCTGATCGTGGGGATGATCTCCATCGTCTATGGCATCAAGGCGGGTTTCGGTGCCAAGCACTCCCTGCCCGTAGCGGCGCTTGTCGTGGCATCGGGCATTGCGGTTCTGGCGCTGTTCATGCGCATGCAGGTCCGCTCGCCAAAGCCGATGCTGGACCTGTCGCTGCTGTCGCATCCTGCCATCGGTGCGGGCCTCATCATGGCGATCGTCGCGTCGGGCGCCTTGGCGGGGGTGGAACTGACCCTGGCGCAAGAGCTGCAATACGTGATGGGCAAGACCCCGCTGCAGGCCGGTCTGTTCATGGTTCCGATCATGGCGGCCGCGGCCATCGGCGGGCCGGTGGCGGGCTACCTGTCCAACCGTTTCGGGCTGCGAGGGGTCGCCAGCCTGTCGCTGGTCATTGCTGCCGCCGCGCTGATGTCTTTGGCGCAGAGCGATTTTCAGGATCCGAGCCTGTCGGTGCCGTCGGCGCTTGCCGTGCTCGGCCTGACGCTCAGCATCGGGCTGACGGCATCGTCGATCGCGATCATGGGCGCGGTGGATGCCAGCAAGGGCGGCGCGGCGGGTTCGCTGGAGGCGACCGGATACGAGCTGGGCACCGGTCTTGGCATCACCGTCTTCGGGGTCTTCATGTCCAATGTCTTCAGCCGTGCGATGGAGGTGCCGGCGACCATCCCGGCCGATCTGGCCGCACAGGCCACCCGCGCCATCGGCGACACGTATATCGTGGCGGGGCGACTGGACGGAGACCAGGGCGCGGCGCTGATCGCCGCCGGAAAGGCCGCGTTTACGCAGACCCATTCCGTGCTGCTGACCACATCGGCCGTCGTGATCACCGTGCTGGCGGTCGTGGTGTTCGTGGCGCTTTCCGGTCACCGCCCGGCATCCGCGGCGACCCACCATTGAGCGGCTCCGAACCTGACCGGTCGTGCAAGGGTCGGCGCGGCTTGATGACCCGCGATCGTCGCGCCCGTCACGCGCTCAGCCGTGCGGCCCGCATCTCCCGACCCGGGGGGCGCTGGACAGACGCGGATGACGGCGGGTGAACTCAGGCACGTTTTCAGAGCCGGCGGCATGGCTGATGGCAGCCCTCTGCGCCAGTATCAGGCCCGGCATGACATCCGTCACGTCCGGTCAGGCGGCTTTGATCCTGACCACGACGATGTCACCTGCGTGCAGATTGGCCGCGACCGCCAACTCGCCCAGGAGGGCAGGGCGCAGTCCCAGTGCCAGCTCAGTACAGGGTGCGACGGGGCTAGCCTTGGTAATGCCGCTGATCATCGGCACTGTCGCCGAATAGCTGAACCTGAAGCGGTTGGCGTGAGTGCCGGCTTGGCAGCGGTGAAGGTCGCGGAGGCTTCACATCGGATCATTCTGGGCAGGGGCGCCTGCAGTCTCAGGCAAGCGCTGCACCCCGACTACTAAGGTGTCGTCCGACGGTCTTTTCGACGTCCATGTAAAGGGAATGTATTTCCTGACCCCGTGCATTGCGGCCGCTGATTGGGGTTGGCAGATGGACCATGAAAATCTCTACCGGTTCGACGTTGTTTTCGGTAGAAGGAATCTCGCCCTCTTCTGCGGCCGATAGGGCAGCGGAGGTGCTGATGTGCTCTCTGACGAAACGGTTTGGCCATTGCGATCAACACCGTGGCCTAGGGTGCAACGGGAACGGATTTCAGTGCCGGAATCGTCTGGTCCGAGGCCCATATGAATGCGCTCTACGCGGAAATGGCCCGCACAGCCGCCTCGGCTCTCAGCCCGCTGTGCGATCAGGCTGACCGCGTGACTGCACGCGGGGGATGAGGGGAGGCTGGACCGGATCATTCCGGTCCTGTAGCGTTCACGTACTGGTTGCAGCGATCAACACTTTTCATCCCGACGAATTCCAGCCATCGGAGCCATTGACGATGTTTGACCTCGAAGCGCCTGACGATCTGGTTCTTGTGCAGGACGCGATCCTGGTGCCGCCGCCGGTCGATGGCCGGGGGCGCCAGCAGGCCTCGGGGGTGCTGACGCCCGATGGACAGATGGTGGCGAACTCGATCAGCTGGTCGAACAGCCAGGAGCCCGTAAACTCTGCCCCCGCCATGCCCGACACGGTCGAGACATTGTCCGGCACCTGGATGTTCGGCGGCACGCTTTACGGCCATTTCGGCCATTTCATCACCGAAAGTTTCGCGCGGGCATGGGCGCTGGACGTGCTGCGCGGTCAGATCGACGGCGTGCTGTTCACGCCCAAGCAGACATCGGCCAACCTGGAGCCCATGATCAAGGCGCTGCGGCCGCTAATGGATTCCCTGGGGCTGGACGTGCCGGTGCGTTGCATCACGACGCCCACGCGGGTCGAGCGCCTGCATGTGCCCCGCCAGGCGTCGGCATGGGCGACCTGACCACCGGCAGCGCCAAGTTCCGCGACTTTGTCGGCACCCATGCGGGTGCGGGGATCGACCCGGCAGGCCCGAGCGGATCTATGTCTCGCGCAGCCTGCTGCCCGCGCAGCGCGGCGGCCTGATCGCGGAGGGCCTGCTGGAGGGCTATCTGGCGGATGAGGGCTATCAGATGTTCCACCCGCAAAAGCACCCGGCGGCGGTCCAGATCGCCCACTACAAGGCGGCGCGGGACATCATCACGGTGGACTGCTCTCCGCTGCACATGATGGCCTATGTCGGCAATGCCGCGCAGCGGGTGGCGATCCTGACCCGGCGCAGCATGGATTTCGCCCCAGGCTTCGTGCGGCAGCTGCAGACCTTCACCGGCATGACCGCGTTCGAGGTGAATGCCTTGAAACGGGACTGGGTTCAGGGCGGCGCGCTGCGCCCCGGACGCGGGTCCTTCGGAGAGATGGATTTCCCCCGGACCTGGCAGGTCCTGCGCGACCGCGGCATGATCACGGGCGACACGCCCTGGCCCGCGCTGACCGACAGCCAGCGCGACGCGGACCTGCAGCGCATCGCGGAAATGCATGGGCAGGCCTTCCGCCCGCTGGACGAGAACCTGGACCGGCACGCCAAAAGAACCGCTGCCGCCTCTGCCTGAGGGGGGCCGGGTATGCGCTATCGCGCCAGGGATGCCATGCACGGATGTCCTGATGACCGATAGCGGCGCGTCGCATCGCGTCGCCCGTGATGCCGCTGCACCAACGGTGGAGGTGTCTCACTCCATGGTCCTGACGCTTCCGGACAGGCCGGAGACGCAGGTTGCCATGGTGGCCGTTCGGGGTGACCGCGATCTTGCCCTCAAGGTGCATCCGCCGGGCAGCCCCCTGACCGCCGGACCGGACGGCGTTAGGATCGCGTCCGGGACCGGCCTGCGCTGCACCTTGCCGCCCGCCGCATATCTTCATGCCAAGGCCATTCTGCTGGAAATCAGCTTTTCTCTGCATGAGGCGTCCGCCTGCGAATCCCTGTTGTCGCTGATCGACGCGAATGGCCGAAGCCTGTCGTTTCGCGACATGGGGGCGCAGTGGGTCGTCCGGGCCGGGGCTGCGCGGATGGATCTGGTCAGCCACCGGGATCATCGGCAGACGGTCTGTTTCGTGCTGACGGCCGGGGGTCACCTGATCATGCGTCACGACGACGGCCTGATCGAGGACGCTGCCGCCTTTGATCCTGTCGACATCCTGCAACTGCGCCAGATCCGGGTCGGCGACAGGGGTGCCATGACGCTGCATGCACTGCGCCTGCAGGCGCTGCAGAATGGCAGCCGCGATGACCTGCGCGCGTGGATGTCGTCATGGCCCAGCCCCGGTGGGGATGCGGGTGCTGGATCGCCGCTGTTGATCCATTTCAACGGCCAGTCCCTGGCCGTGGGGCCGGATGTTCCGCCCGGCGACAGGTTGGCGCTTGCCGATCTTGGCCGCCCTGACGTGCAGATGCTGGGCGGGGTCCATACCGGGCCGGACAGGCGTCCCGTGGACCTCCAGGGGCTGCAGACGCGACCCGGGCCTGTCGATGCAGCAGACGCCGTCATGGCGCAGGTCAGGATCGCGGGGCCGATGCCGCCGGCCTTGGCGATGGCGCAGGCGCTGTCCGGGCAGAACGGGGGCGATCACGACCAGCTTCGCCTTGCGCCTGTCGCCGTCTCGGGCAGTCCGGTCTTTGGGCAATCCATCGCTGTTCTGGACGACCCCGACGGGCTGGTTAGGTACAACATGGACCAGATCATCGATGCCACGCACCTGGCCTATGCGCGGCAGGGCATCGCGCCCGCGGATGTCGTCTATTTCTGGATCCAGGGAGAGGCCGACCGTCAGGCGCCGCCGGGTGCCTATCTGGCCGCCTTGAGTGCGCATTGGGACCGGATCCGGTCGCGGCTGGACGATCTTTACCCGGCCGCGCGCAAGATGATCCTTCTGATGCAGACCGCCGGGTCCGACCAGTCGCATCATGGCAGCGACACCACCCACACGGCGACCGAACAGCTGGCCTTCGCGGCCGGGCGCGACGATGCCGTGATGGTCGGGCCGATCTATCCCTCGGCGCTGTCGGACCGCGTGCATCCCGACCTGCACCATTCCCGCATCATCGGAGAACTGGCGGCTTGGGCGCTGCGCGAGACGATGGCAGGACGGGGCTGGACGATCCCACGTCCGACCGCACGGCGTCAGGGCGACCGGATCACGCTGCGCTTTGCGCTGCGGCCGGACGAGGCGTTGGCGGCTCACACCGAGTCGCCCTATGGCGGGATGGGGATCGATGAATTTCTGGGTGTCGAGGTCATTGGCGGCGGTGCGATCACCGCGCTGGCCCTGGACGGCCACGACCTGCATCTGACCGTGGACGGGCCGATCACCGGGCTGCGCTACGCGATGCAGCGTCAGAACATGCGGATCGACGGCAATGCCCATTCGGCCCGGCGCGGCCTGCTGCGCACGACCCTGTCCCGCCCGGCGGTGCACCTTCCGGGCACGATGCTGTACCGCTGGCTGCCGGGGTTCGTGCTGGACGCCGACGCATGGGCATGAAAACGCCCGCCCGCAGGGGCGTCATGCAGCGCTGAAATGTCAGAAGATGATTAATGGTGGAGCCAAGGGGAATCGAACCCCTGACCTCTTGAATGCCATTCAAGCGCTCTACCAACTGAGCTATGGCCCCACCGTGAGGTCCGCGAAGCGCGTCTGCGCCGCCGCGTGTGGGGTCTATAGGAGGGGGCGCTGCGGGGTGCAAGCGGAAAATCGGCGTGCCTGCGCAGTTTCCGGAATTTCCTTGGCGGCCCCGCGCGGTGGCCGGCATCGGGGCCTGAAACGAACAAGGCCGCGCCATTTCGGGCGCGGCCTTGGATCTTATTCTTCTTCGTCGCCCGCGACATCGGCGATGTCGTCCAGCGACACGTCGCCGTCGTCATCATCCTCTTCCAGCAGGTCGTCGTCGATCTCGCCCGCGTCGTCGGCGATATCCTCCTCGTCGTCGACCAGTTCGTCGTCATCGGTCGCCGCGGCCGTCTTTTCGGTCACCAGCGTCTTGCCACGACCGTCGGTCAGGCTGGTCAGCGTGAACGTGTTCCCGCAGGCCGGGCAGGTCATCGGATCTGCCTTCAGGTCGTAAAAGCGGGTGGCGCAATGCGGGCACAGGCGTTTGGTGCCCCATTCCTCTTTGGGCATGGTATTCTCCTTCAGCCGCGATTAGGGGAAATCGGGTGATCCCCTGCCACAGAGGCCAGAGGGTGTCAAAGGCTTTATCTGGCAGGCCAAGGCGGGCATGGCAAGCGGCGATCAGCGGATCATCATCGAAGACGGGCTGGTGGTGCGGTTGCGCCGCTCGGCGCGCGCGCGGCGCATGACCCTGCGCGTGCCGCGCGACGGGTCGGGCGCGGTCCTGACGCTGCCGACGGGTGTGCCCTGGCCGAGGGCAGGATTTCGCGCAATCGCGGCGCGACTGGCTGCGTGCGGCGGTCGGGCGGCTGCCCCTGCGGCAGGTGGCGGTGCCCGGCGCGGCCCTGCCCGTCGAGGGGCGGGCCCTGATCCTGACGCCGGCGCCGGTGCGACGCGCCCAGGTCCAGGAAGATCGCCTGCTGATCCCCGAAGGCCGGCCCGCGGGCGCGGTCGCCGCCGCCTGGCTCAAGCATCTGGCGATGCTGCGCCTGCGGGTCGCCTGTGACCGGTTCGCGGAGGCGTTGGGGCGGCCCTATGCCGCCATCGCGCTGCGCGATACGCGGTCGCGGTGGGGCAGCTGCACCCATGACGGGCGGCTGATGTTTTCGTGGCGGCTGGCGATGGCCCCGCCGGTGGTGCTGGACTATGTCGCGGCGCACGAGGTCGCGCATCTGGCATACATGGATCACTCGGCCCGCTTCTGGGCGCAGGTCGAGGCGCTGATGCCCGGTCACGCCCCGCACCGGGCCTGGCTGCGCGCGCAGGGCGGCGATCTGATGCTGTGGCAGTTCCGCGATTGACGCAGCCCGGATTTGTGATCACATCATGGCCATGAGCCCGACAGACCCCACCGCCCATGAACGCCTGTATCGCAGCCTGCGCAGCCAGATCATGCTGGGGGAACTGCCGCCGGGCAAGGCGCTGACCCTGCGCGGCATCGCCCGCGACCACAACCTGTCGATGACCCCCGCGCGCGAGGCCGTGCGCCGTCTGGTGGCCGAAGGCGCGCTGACCCTGTCGGGATCGGGGCGCGTGGCCACCCCCGCCCTGTCAGACGACCGGATCGAGGAACTGGCCGCCCTGCGCGCGCTGATCGAGCCGGAGCTGGCCGCCCGCGCCCTGCCGCGGGCGCATTTCGCGCTGATCGACCGGCTGGCGGTGATGAACGGGCGGATCGCGGATGCGGTCGAACGCCACGACGCGGTCGGCTATATCCGCTGCAACCTGGAATTTCACCGCATGCTGTATCTGCGCGCGCAGGCCCCGGCGATGCTGGCCATGCTGGAGACGATCTGGCTGCAGCTGGGACCGACCATGCGCGCGCTGTACGGGCGCGTGCGGCGCAACGAGCCGCCGCGCCATCACCGGATGATCCTGGCCGCCCTGCGTGCCGGGGACGAGCCTGCACTGCGGCTGGCGGTGCGGGCGGACGTGACGCACGGGCTGCGGCACCTGACCTCGACCGAGGGCGGCTGACGGCAATGTGACTTTGCCCGCGCGCCTGCCGGGCATCATGGCGGTCAGACCACAGGAGATGCCCGATGATCGACCGCCGTCAGCTGTTGCGAAGCCTTGCCATCGCCGCGCCGTCCGTCCTGGGGATCGGGACGGTGGGTCAGGCGCTGGCCCAAGACGCCCGCGCAGCCCGGCTGATCGCCGCGAATGTCTGTCAGCTGACCCCGGAAACCACCGAAGGCCCGTTCTATTTCGACCCCCGCCTGATGCGCGGCGACATCCGCGACGGCGCGCGGGTCATCCGCTGGCGCTGCGGCTGCAGGTGGTGGATGCGGCCTGCCGGCCGATCCAGGGGGCGCGGGTCGATGTCTGGCATTGCGACGCGCAGGGAAACTACAGCGGTTATCCGGGACAGCAGCAGGGCGACCTGCGCGGAGAGACGTTTCTGCGCGGCGCGCAGACGACCAATCAGGCCGGGCGGGCGGCGTTCCGCACGATCTGGCCGGGTTGGTATCAGGGCCGCACCGCGCATGTGCATTTCAAGGTGCTGCTGGGGGAGCGAGACCTGCTGACCGGTCAGATCTTCTTTCCCGACCGCTTCAGCCGCGCGGTGTTCGACCAGCTTCCCGATTATGCGCGCGCCAGCACGCGAGCTGATCTTCAACGATCAGGACGGCATCGCGCGCCGCGCCGGGCAGGGCGCCTATGCCGAGGTCACCCAGGTCGAGGGCGGGTTCGAGGCCGCGATGGTCATCGGGCTGGCCGATGACCGCGCGGCGCTGCGGGTGCCGTCCTAGCCCTGCACGCCCATCGGCGGCAGGCTCATGGTGCCGAACTGAACGTCGGGCAGGGCCGAGGGGATGACGCGGCTGTATTTCGTGCCCTCGATCGCCGCACCGGCGATCAGGCCGGACTGGCCAAAGATCATCGCCACGACAGGGAACTGGGCGCTGAACGTGTCGGCGCCCACCGCCATGCCGCCCGACGGCAGCGCGTAATAGGCCCCGGCGCCCGCGGTCCAGCCCGGTGCGGC
>NZ_BBPH01000051.1 GCF_000787695.1 Paracoccus sp. PAMC 22219
GGGGCGGATGCCGCGGGGGCCGCCTGCGGGGCGGGGGCGGCCTGCTGGGCGGGGCCCTGGGCATAGACGACCTGCTTGCCCTGCTTGGTCAGGCTGACCGTCAGGCGGTCATGCTCGCCGTATTCGCGCTTGACCTGAATCTCATTCAGTTCGCTGGAGTTCAGCAGCTCGGCCAGCGAGCGGATGAAGGCCACGTCGCCCTCGTGATGCTTGTCGTGGTGGGAATCGTTGCTCATGCCATCCTCTGACGTGTTCTGGTCGGGCCGCGTCCACGCGCGGCGATTGCAGGGCTTATAGCCCTTGTGCCTGCCCAAGGGGAAGGGTCCCGTCGCGCTTTGCGCGCTCAGGCGCCGGGACGCGCCGCCTTTTCGGCCAGACCCGACATGCCTTCGCGCCGCGTCAGCTCCGCCTCGACGTCGTCCAGCGTGACGTCGCGCGCGGCCAGCATGACCAGCAGGTGAAAGATCACGTCGGCGGCCTCGGCGGTCAGGCGGTCGCGGTCGCCCTTGATGGCCTCGATGATCGCCTCGATGGCCTCCTCGCCGAACTTCTCGGCGCATTTTTCGGGGCCTTTTGCCAGCAGCTTCGCGGTCCAGCTGCCGTCGGGGTCGGCGGTCTTGCGGGCCTGGACGGTTGCCGCCAGGCGGTGCAGGGCGGTCATGTCAGCCTCATGGGGATGCCGGCCGCGGCCATGTGGGCCTTGGCCTCACTGATGGTGTGGGTGCCGAAATGGAAGATGCTGGCGGCCAGCACGGCGCTGGCATGGCCTTCGGTGACGCCTTCGACCAGATGGTCCAGCGTGCCGACCCCGCCCGACGCGATGACCGGCACGTTCACCGCATCTGCAATCGCCCGCGTCAGGGGCAGGTTGAACCCCGACCGCGTGCCGTCGCGGTCCATCGAGGTCAGCAGGATCTCTCCCGCACCCTTGGATTCGACCAGCCGCGCGAATTCGACGGCGTCTATGCCCGTGGGTTTGCGACCGCCATGGGTAAAGATCTCCCACCGGCCGTCGGCGACTGTCTTGGCGTCGATCGCCACGACGATGCACTGGCTGCCGAACCGGTCCGCAGCCGCGGCCACCACGTCGGGATCGGCGACGGCGGCGGAATTGAAGCTGACCTTGTCGGCCCCCGCCAACAGCAGGGCGCGCACGTCGTTATGCGTCCGCACGCCGCCACCCACGGTCAGGGGCACAAAGCACTGTTCCGCCGTGCGGGTCACCAGATCGAACATGGTGCCGCGGTTTTCATGCGTCGCGTGGATGTCCAGGAAACAGATCTCGTCGGCGCCGGCGGAGTCATAGGCGCGCGCGGCCTCGACCGGGTCTCCCGCGTCGATCAGGTCGACGAAGTTCACGCCCTTGACCACGCGACCGTCGGCGACGTCCAGGCAGGGGATGATCCGGGTCTTGAGCATTGTCGATGCCTTTGGCTGGGGCTGTTCAGCCCTGGGTTCTAGCGCAGCGTCGGGGTTCAGGCCAGCGCGGCCAGCGCCTGACGCAGGTCCAGCGCGCCGTCATACAGCGCCCGCCCGGAAATGGCGCCCGCGATCACCTGCGTGTCCGCCAGCGCCTGAAGGTCGGCCAGCGACGACACCCCGCCTGAGGCGATCACCGGGATGGTGACGGCGCGGGCCAGCGCCTCGGTCGCGTGGATGTTCGGGCCCCCCATCGCGCCGTCGCGGTCGATGTCGGTATAGATGATCGCGGCGACGCCCGCGTCCTGGAACCGGCGGGCCAGTTCGGTGGCGTTCACGTCCGTCTCGGTGGCCCAGCCCCGCGTGGCGACGCGCCCGGCGCGGGCATCGATGCCGACAGCGATCCGGCCGGGAAAGGCCTCGGCGGCCTCGCGCACCAGGTCGGGGTTCTCGACCGCGACGGTGCCCAGGATCACGCGGGTCAGGCCGCGGTCCAGCCAGGATTCGATGGTCGCCATGTCGCGGATTCCGCCGCCCAGCTGGGTCGGGATGTCGGTCGCAGCCAGGATCGCCTCGACCGCGGCGGCGTTCACGGGCTTGCCCTCGAAGGCGCCGTTCAGGTCGACCAGGTGCAGCCATTCGGCGCCGGCATCCTGGAACGCGCGGGCCTGTGCCGCGGGGTCGGTGCCGAACACGGTCGCCGCATCCATGTCGCCGCGCAGCAGGCGCACGCAGTTGCCGTCCTTCAGGTCGATGGCGGGATAGAGGATCATGGGGCTGCTCCGGTCTTCAGGGTTGCGCCTCCTTTGCCACGGGGCGGGCGGGAACGGCAAGGGACCTGACGTCATGCTTGCCCGGACGGGGGCGGGCCGCGCAATCTGATCGCATCCTGAGGAGGAGGGACCCATGCGTCACATCATACTGGCCGCCACGTTCGCGCTGGCAGCAGGGGCGGCCAGCGCCGACCCGATCGAAGGGGTCTGGCAGACCCAGCCCGACGAGGGCGCGTTCGCCCATGTCACCGTCGCCCCCTGCGGCGGCGCGTTCTGCGGCACCATCACCCGGACGTACCGGGACACCGCCGAATACCAGTCGCCCAACCTGGGTCGCCAGATCGTCATCGACATGGCACCCCAGGGCGGCGGCGACTATGCGGGCCGCGTGTGGCGTCCGTCCAACGACAAGATCTATGCCGGCAAGGCCGCCGTCGCGGGCGACCGGATGAGCCTGTCCGGCTGCATCGCCGGCGGGTTGCTGTGCAGCAGCCAGACCTGGGTGCGGGTGCAGTAGCACCTACAGAACCGTGATCGGGGGCGGGCGAACCTGCATCGCCCCCGGTGCGTTTTCCCGGCAGACCATTGCCAAAGGAGCGCACCATGCCGATGATTTCCGCGAAAGACGGCACCCAGCTTTACGTAAAGGACTGGGGGCAGGGCCGCCCAGTCGTCCTGATCCACGGCTGGCCCCTGACCGCCGACAGCTGGGAGACGCAGGCCGTGGGCTTGGCAGAGGCTGGATACCGCGTCATCAGCTATGACCGCCGCGGCTTTGGCCGGTCAGAACAGCCGTGGGATGGGTACGATTACGACACGCTGTCGGACGATCTGGCCGCGGTGATCGATGGTCTTGACCTGACCGATGCGGCCATCATCGGCTTTTCGATGGGTGGCGGAGAGGTCGCCCGCTATGTCTCGCGCCATGGCGCAAAGGGTGTCAGCCGATTGGGCTTCATCGCCTCGGTTGCGCCGGGCCTGCTGAAATCGGACGCCAATCCGGACGGAGCCCCTGCCGATCTGTTCGAGGGGATGCGTGACGGGCTGCGCAAGGACCGTCCGGCCTTCCTGCAGGATTTCGCCAAGCAATTCTATGGTCAGGGCCTTCTGGGCGGCGTCAGCCAAGGGGTGCTGGACTGGACGCAAGGCATGGCCCTGATGGCCAGCCCGCGCGCGACGCTGGAATGCGTGACGGCGTTCGGCATGACCGATTTCACCGCCGACGTGGCGCAGATCACCCTGCCGACGCTGGTCGTGCATGGCACCGCCGACAAGGTCGTACCCATCGCCGCCACCGCGCACCGCATGGCCAAGATGGTGCCGTCAGCACAGCTGATCGAATACGATAACGCCCCGCATGGACTGGCCGCCACGCATGGCGAGCGTCTGCTGGACGACCTAAAGGCGTTTCTGGCCTGATCTGGCGGGTGGGGGCGGGCGTTCCGCCCCCACCATTCCTATTCGGCGGCCTGTGCCGCGCGCCACTGCGACACGCAGGGGATCTTGTCGCGGTCGCAGCGGTCGGAATATTTCCGCGCGATGTCGCGGACTTCGGACAACAGCCCTTCGGCCAAGGTGATTGGCTTCAGGCCAAGCCCCAGGAAGCTGTCGTTGACGACATGGAGGTCGTTTTCGTCCGCCTCGTTGCGAGGGTTCTTCAGGAACGCCACCTCTGTTCCTGTACGGTCCGAGATCATCTTTGCCAAGTCACGGACGCGGTGGGTTTCAGTCATCTGGTTCAGGATCTGCACCCGGTCGCCGCGCTTGGGCGGGTTTGCGACGGCCAGTTCGATACAGCGGCAGGTGTCCTGTATATGGATGAAGGCCCGCGTCTGTCCGCCCGTCCCATGCACCGTCATCGGATAGCCGATGGCCGCCTGCATCAGGAACCGGTTCAGCACCGTGCCGTAATCGCCGTCGTAATCGAACCGGTTGATCAACCGTTCGTCCATATGCGTCTCGGCCGTCTGCGTACCCCACACGATGCCTTGGTGCAGGTCGGTGATCCGCAGGCGGTCATTCTTGTTGTAATAGAAGAAGAACAGCGCGTCCTGGGTCTTGGTCATGTGATAGATGCTGCCCGGATTGGCCGGGTACAGGATCTGCTGGTCATGGGGCCCTTGGGCGGTCTGCACGGTGACGTCCAGATAGCCTTCGGGGATCTTCATGCCCGCGGTGCCATAGCCATAGACGCCCATCGTACCCAAGTGCACCAGATGGATGTCCTGGCCCGATTCGACGATCGCGGCCAGGACGTCATGCGTCGCATTCAGGTTGTTGTTCACGGTGTACCGCTTGTGGCGCGCCGATTTCATCGAATAGGGCGCGGCGCGCTGTTCGGCGAAATGGATGATCGCATCGGGCCGTTCGCGATCCAGCAGTGCCAGCAGCCGGTCATAGTCCTGACCCACGGTCAGATCCTCGGTCCGGATGTGGTTGCCGGTCAGTTCGGCCCATGCCCGGACGCGCTCGCCCAACGGGCGGATCGGCGTCAGCGAGGCAACCTCCAACTCGACATCAATCTTGCGACGCGAGAGGTTGTCGACGATCACGACGTCGTGACCGCGGGCGGACAGGTGCAGGGCCGTGGGCCAGCCGCAGAAACCGTCTCCGCCCATAACGATGATCTTCATGATGTGCCTTGCTGAACGCTGTGCCAAATTCATTCAAATCAATATCGAGGCGCGCATGCAAACGCCACCCCCGCAGAGGTTGCGTCATCTGCATGTCACAAAACCGGCGGCAATCAGCCTGTCTGGGCCTGCTGCATGTTGGCCATATGCGCGGCGATGGCCTCGTCCAGGTCAGGATAAAAGGTCAGCTTGCCCTGTTCCAGCACGGCGCCCGCATGGCAGGTTTCCCGCAGCATCCCCATGGAATGCGCCACCACGATGGCCCCGGCATTCGACATGCGTTCGTTGAACACGCGGTTGGACTTGGTACGGAACGCCGCATCGCCCACGGCTGAGACCTCGTCCACCAGATAGGTGTCGAAGGGCACCGCCATCGACAGGCCGAACGCCAGCCGCGACCGCATCCCCGAGGAATAGGTGCGGATCGGCAGCTTGAAATGGTCGCCCAACTCGGCGAAATCCTCGACGAAATACAGCAGCTCCTCGGTGTCGACGCCATAGATGCGCGCGACGAACCGGCAGTTCTGTTCGCCGGTCAACTCTCCGCTGAACGACCCGGCAAAGCCCACCGGCCAGCTGATCGTTCCTGTGGACAGCACCTTTCCCGATGACGGCAGCATCGCCCCGGAGATCATCCGCAACAGTGACGACTTGCCCGCGCCGTTGCGGCCCAGCAGCGCGACCGACACGCCGGACGGAAAGATCGCGGTGATGTCGTCGGCCACCACCTTGTGCTTGCCGTTCAGCGTGTAGGTCTTGCAGAGGTTCTGCAGATAGATCATCGGCGATCGCGCAGGCTGTAGAAGATCAGGCTGCCGATCACCCACAGCACCATCAGGAACCCGGCAATCATCAGCAGCAGCTTGGCGCGTTCGGGGAACTCGGCCTCCTGCGCCAGGGTCGGGCGGATGTAGGGGGCCAGATAGCGGGACTGGCGGACGGCCTCGGCGCGCGCGGTCTCGAACCCGGCAAGGGCCGCGGTATAGCTGGCTTCGGCGAACTGGCGGTCGACGGTCAGGATCTCGAACTGGCCCACGACGTCGGACAGCGCTTCCTCTCCGCCGGTCGATCCGAACTTCTGGCGTTCGGCCTCGATCTGGTCGCGGATGACTTGGATGCGCAGCTCGGCTTGGCCGATCCGGGGGTCTTCGGGCTGCGCGTTGGCCTGCAGCAGGCCAAGACCGACCAGCTGTTCCGCAAGCTGCTGCTGCAGCGAGGTGACGACGCCGATCTGTCCCTGCACATCGGCTACGGGGTCCACCAGCTGATAGCGGTTGCGGAACTCGGTCACCTCCTGGCGGGCCTCGCGCAGGCGGTCCTGCGCCCGCTCCAGCTCGTCGCGGGCATAGCGCAAGGAATCTTCGCGGGCGATGTCGTTCAACTGGTTGATCAGGATGCCACCCTCGTCCAGGATCGCGTTGGCGATGGTCTGGGCGTCGTTGGCGTCAAAGGCCAGAACCCGCAGGTCGATCATTCCGGCGTCGTAATGGATGCGGACCTTGCGCTCCCACTCGTCCACCAGATCTTCCAGCGAGGCGCCGCCGCGGAAACCGAAGATCGGGTCGCCAGGCGCCTTGGACCAGACCTCGCGCAGGTCGATCCGGGCATTGACCCGCTCGACCAGGTCGCGGCTCTGGATGAACTTGTAGAGGATGTCGGTGTCACTGGTCGAGCTGGAGGTGACCCCCACCAGCGAGCCAAGCCCGCCCAGGACGTCCGTCGGGCTGGGCGCGGATTCGCTGCGGACCGAAAAGCCGAAATAGGACGCGTACTGGTCCGACGCGCGGGTATAGATGTACATCGCGCTCAGCAGGACCGGGATGATCACCAGCACCACAAAACTGATCGCCATGCCGTAATGGCGCCGATGCAGGCGCGCCGGGCTGGCCGGGGGCAGCACGGGCTGCTGCATCGCCGCCTGGATGCGGGCCTGCATCTGCGGGTTGTGCTGCCCGGGGCGGATCACCTGCTGGCCCGGACCCTGTCCCGGACGGTGGGCAACCTGGCCTCCCTGCTGTCCTTGCGGACGTGGCTGGCCCGCGCCTGCGCCGGCGCCTTGGGGGCGGGGCGGCTGACCTGCGGCGGGACCCTGTGCGGGCTGACCTTGGGCAGGCGCCTGGCCCGGTGCGGGTGGTTGGGGACCGGCCTGCGGTGCGGCTGCACCGGGGGTCGTATTCGTGTGGGGTCCGGAATTCGAGTCCTGGGCGGACATGCGCTTACCCCGCCTGCCTTGTTGATCTTGCTGGCGCCGTCATACATAAGCGCGAAGAACAGTTCCAGCACCGATCCGTTGCCAGGATCGTGAGCAGCGCAAACGCGCCCCCGGCGCCATCCGTGATCCGCATGTCCCAGACCAACACGCCTCGACACGGCCCGCCCGCCGCCCCTCTGCCTCAGAGCCGGACGACCCCACAGGTCCGCGCGTCCTCAAGGAGGTGCGCAAACATCGCAGCTTTGCCAGCCTGCGCGCCATCACCGCGCTGGTGCTGCGCGAGGTGCAGACCAGCAATGGCCGCGCCTCCGGGGGATATTTCTGGGCGATCGCCGAACCCGCGGGCGGGATCGTGCTGCTGACGCTGATCTTTTCCATAACCTTCGCGCAGCCGCCCATCGGGACTAGCTTTGCGATGTTCTATGCGACCGGGATGGTGCCGTTCCTGGGCTACATGGACATCTCGAGCAAGGTCGCGTCGTCGGTGCGCTATTCCATGGCGCTTCTGTCCTATCCTGCGGTCACCTTCATGGATGCGCTTCTGGGGCGGATTGTCTTCAATGCGGTGACCCAAGTGATGGTGGCCACCGTGATCTTCACCACGATCATGCTGACATCCGAGACGCGGACCGATCCACAGATGGATCTGATCGTGATCGGCCTGGCGATGATGATCCTGACGGGGTCGGCCATCGGCGTCATGAACTGCTTTCTGTTCGAGGCCGTCAGCTGGTGGCAGCCGCTGTGGGGCATCTTCATGAAGCCGTTCTTCCTGCTGTCCTGCATCTTCTTCATGTTCGACGACGTGCCGCAGCCCTATCAGGACTGGCTGTGGTGGAACCCGCTGATCCACGTGATCGGGCAGATGCGTCGCGCGTTCTATCCGCAATATGCGGGCGACTATGTCAGCTATACCTATGTCTTCGGGCTGGGACTGGGCCTGTTCGCGCTAGGGCTGGCGCTGCTGGTCCGGTATCACCGCGACCTGCAGAACAGCTAGCCCTGCGGGTCGATCAGGCGCGCCAGCACCGCAGCTTGGGTGATGCGCCCGCCGCCCTGAACCGGCAGGGCGGACCTTTGCGCAAGCAGGCCCATGACCGCACGCACCGGCATGTCACGGGGGACGGGATCGCCCTCTGCGGTGCCGGGTTCGGCCACATCCTCGGCGGTCAGCACGCCAAGCGGGTTCATGTGGGCCACGAAATCGGCGACGTAATCGTTGATCGGGTTGGCGATGATCTCGCGCGCGGTGCCGATCTGGACGATGCGGCCCCCCTCCATCAAGGCGATGCGGTTGCCCAGCTTGAACGCCTCGTCCAGGTCGTGGCTGACAAAGATGATCGTGCGGCCGGTCTTGGCCTGCAGCTCCAGCAACTCGTCCTGTAGGCGGGCGCGGATCAGCGGGTCCAGCGCGCTGAAGGGTTCGTCCATCAGCAGGATCGGCGCCTCGGTCGCAAAGGCGCGGGCCAGGCCCACGCGCTGCTGCATGCCGCCGGACAGTTCGCCTACCTTGCGATCGGCCCATTCCGACAGGCCCACCGTCGCCAGATGGCCGTCGATCTTGGTGCGCCGTTCGGCCTGCGACATGCCCGCAAGCTCCAGCCCCAGCCCGACATTGTCACGCACCGTCCGCCACGGCAGCAGGCCGAAGGCCTGGAACACCATCGCCACGTCGCGCAGGCGGATGTCACGCAGGGCGCGGTGGCCCGCGGCGGTCACGCTGACCATCTGGCCGCCGCGCTTGATGCGCACCTCTCCGCGGCAGACGGGGTTCAGGGCATTCACCGCCCGCAGCAGCGTCGATTTTCCGGACCCCGACAGGCCCATCAGGACCAGGATCTCTCCGTCGGCGACAGACAGGCTGCAATCGTGGACACCCAGAACCTGACCGGTCTCGGACTTGATGGGGCCGCGGTCCAGACCCTCGTCCATCAGGGGCAGGGCGCGGTCGGGGTGATCGCCGAAGACGATGCAGACCCGGTCGAATTCGACGGCGTTCATTTGCGGCCCTCCATGCGCAGCATCCGGTCCAGCAGGATGGCGACGACGACGATCACCATGCCCGATTCGAAACCCAGTGCGGTGTTGACGCTGTTCAGCGCCCGCACGACCGGGACGCCCAGCCCCGATGCGCCGACCAGCGCAGCGATGACCACCATCGACAGCGACAGCATGATGGTCTGGTTCAGCCCGGCCATGATCTGGGGCAGGGCGCTCGGCAGCTCGACCTTCCACAGCAGCTGGCGGGGGGTGGCGCCGAAGGCGGTCGCGGCCTCGACCAGCGCTGGCGGGGTGGACGCGATGCCCAGTTGCGTCAGCCGGATCGGCGCGGGCAGAACGAAGATCACGGTCGCCAGCAGCCCCGGCACCATGCCGATGCCAAAGAACACGATGGCCGGAATCAGATAGACGAAGGTCGGCAGCGTCTGCATCAGGTCCAGAACCGGCCGCATCCAGGCGTACAGTCGGGGCCGGTGCGCGCAGGCGATGCCGATGGGCACACCGACCGCCATGCAGACGATGCAGGCCGAAAGAACCAGCGTCAGCGACTGCATCATTTCCGACCAGTAGCCCTGGTTCAGCACGAACAGCAGCCCGAACATCACCAGCAGGCAGGTGCCCAACCGCCGCTGCAACGCCCAGGTCAGGGCCATCGCCAGCGCGATGAACAGGAACGGGTTGGGCGCCTGAAGCCCGGTCAGGATGGCGTCGATCAGCGCCTCCATCGCGGTCGAGATCGCATCGAACAGCCCGGCCGCATTGGCGTTCAGCCAGTCGAAGACCGATTTCGCGGTCCGTCCCACCGGGATCTTGGTGTCGGTGACCCATGCGGTCAGCTGTTCCATGCCTGCACCCTCTGCAACGTTGGGAACCCCGGCGTCACCGCGCCGGGGCGGGGGGTCACTGCGCCAGCGCGTCGGTCAGCGCGGTCTGCGGGTCGTTGCCGTCGGCGGTGGTCACGTCGACCAGCCAGGGGGTCGCGGCGTCCGGATTGGCCGCCAGCCAGGCGCGGGCGGCGTCCATCGGGTCCTGACCGTCGTTCAGGATCGCGCCCATGACCTCGTTCTCCATCGCCAGGGTGAACTCCAGGTTGGTCAGGAACGTGCCAACGTTCGCGCATTCCGCGACATAGCCCGCGCGGGTGTTGGTCCGCACCTCGGCACCGCCCAGGTCGGGGCCAAAGATCTCGTCCCCGCCGGTCAGATAGGTCATCTCGAACTGGGCGTTCATGGGATGGGGCTCCCACCCCAGGAAGATCACCGGCTCTTCGCTATTGGTGGCGCGCTGGACCTGGGCCAGCATGCCCTGTTCGCTGGATTCGACGACCTCGAAGGTGCCCAGGTCGAACTGGTCCATCGCCACCATCTCCAGCAGCAAGCGGTTGCCGTCGTTGCCCGGCTCGATGCCATAGATCTTGCCGTCCAACGCCTCGCTCTGCGCGGCGATGTCGGCGAAATCGGCAATGCCAAGGTCGGCCCCGGCCTTGTTCGTGGCCAGCGTGTATTTCGCGCCGGTCAGGTTGGTGCGCACCGTGTCGACCGTGCCCGCGTCGCGATAGGGGGCGATGTCGGCCTCCATCGTCGGCATCCAGTTGCCCAGGAACACGTCGACATCGTCGGTCGACAGCGCGGTGTAGGTGACAGGCACCGACAGGATGCGGGTCTCGGTCTCATAGCCCAGGGCCTGCAGGACGGTCGACGCGATGGCCGTCGTCGCGGTGATGTCGGACCAGCCCACGTCGGAAAACACCACCTCTCGACAGCTGTCGGGTTCCTGCGCGGCGGCGGGCAGTGCCAGCGCGGGCGTCATCGCAAGGACCGCGAGGATGCGGGAAAGGGTCATGGTGGGCTCCCTATTCTTGATTGTTCAGTCAATTAACGTTACATGGAAACGGCAACGCAACAGAAATCTTCCGCCGCAGGTGCAATCATGCCGAAACTCGGGGCCGAGCCTATCCGAAAAGCAGCGCTGATCAATGCCGCGATCTTCGAAGTGGGTCGCGCAGGGTCGCTGGACGTCACCGTCGCACAGATCGCCAAGCGTGCCGGCATGTCGCCGGCGCTGGCGCATCATTACTTCGGGTCCAAGGACCAGATCTTCCTGGCGGCGATGCGCTATATCCTGCGCAGCTACGGACAATCGGTCCATGACCGCCTGCCGGGGCGTGGCGCGCGGGGCCGTCTGGACGCGATCGTCCATGCCAGCTTTGCGCCGCAGAACTTTCAGCGAGAGACGGTCAGTGCGTGGCTCAACTTTTACGCACTTGCCCTGAACTCTCCCGAGGCTGCGCGCCTGTTGCGCGTCTATCACCGCCGGCTGCATTCGAACCTGATCGTGGCGCTGCGCGGGCTGACCGACCATCCCGAGCGCACAGCCGAGACATTGGGTGCGCTGATCGACGGCGTCTATCTGCGCGCGGTCCTGACCCCCGGTCCGACCGATGCCGACGTGGCGCTGAACACCATCATGACCTATCTGAAGGAGGCCCTTGCATGAGCCTTTCCGCACAACCCACCGCATCCCTGTTCATCGGCGGCAAGCCGGTCGAGGGGCAGGGCGCCGACCTGCCCGTCCGCTATGCGCTGACCGGCGAGACGATCGCCACTCTGAAGGAGGCGTCCACCGACCAGGTGGCGCAAGCCTGCGCCGCGGCAAAGGCTGCCCAACCCGCATGGGCCGCGATGGCGCCTGTCGAACGGGGGCGTATCCTGGGTCGCGCCGCCGCGATCATCCTTCAGCGCAACGACGAACTGGCGCGACTGGAGACCTTGGATACCGGCAAGCCGATCCAGGAGACGCTGGTGGCGGACTGGCCGTCGGGCGCCGCTGCGCTGGAGTATTTCGCGGGTCTGGCGGCGACGCTGACCGGTCAGATGATCCCCTTGGGCGCGGACTGGGCCTATACAAGGCGCGAGGCCTTGGGTGTCTGCGCGGGCATCGGAGCGTGGAACTATCCCAGCCAGATCGCCTGCTGGAAGGCCGCGCCCGCGCTGGTCATGGGCAACACGATGGTCTTCAAACCATCCGAGGAAACGCCGCTAGGTGCCCTGAAACTGGCGGAAATCTTCATTGAGGCCGGGATGCCGCCGGGCGTCTTCAACGTGGTCCAGGGCCGCGGAGAAGTCGGTGCCGCGCTGGTCACCGATCCGCACGTGGCCAAGGTTTCGCTGACTGGATCGGTCCCAACCGGCCGCCGCGTCTATGCCGCCGCCGCCGAAGGGATGCGCCATGTCACGATGGAGCTGGGTGGCAAGTCGCCCCTGATCGTTTTTGACGACGCGAATCTGGAGGACGCCGTCAGCGCCGCGATCCTGGCGAACTTCTACAGTTCGGGGCAGATCTGTTCCAACGGCACGCGCGTGTTCCTGCAGGAGGGCATCAAGGAAGACTTCCTGGCCCGCCTGGCCGAGCGCGTGAAGGCGGTCCGCATGGGCGACCCGCTGGACCCCGACACCAACCACGGCCCGATCATCAATGCGGCCCAAGCCGAGAAGATCCGCACCGCGATCCGCGCCGGACAGGCCTCGGGCGCGCGGCTGGTCTGCGGTGGAGAGGGCGAGGGGCCGTTCATCCCGCCCACCGTCTTTGCCGACGCGACCGACGACATGACCATCGCGACGGACGAGATTTTCGGCCCGGTCATGACCGCGCTGAGCTTTGCCGACGAGGACGAGGTGATTGCCCGCGCCAACGGCACCGGCTTCGGCCTGGCCGCAGGCGTGTTCACCCAGGACCTGACGCGCGCCCATCGCGTCATCGCGGCGCTGGAGGCCGGGACGTGCTGGATCAACACCTACAACCTGACCCCGGTCGAGATGCCCTTTGGCGGCGTCAAGATGTCGGGTCTGGGCCGCGAAAACTCCGCTGCCGCGATTGAGCATTATTCGCAGCTGAAATCCGTCTATGTGGGCATGGGAGGCGTCGATGCACCGTACTGATCTGCCGAAAGCCGCCAAGGACGCGGATTACGTCATCATCGGCGCAGGCAGCGCCGGTTGTGCGCTGGCCTATCGCCTGACCGAGGCCGGGCGGACCGTCACGATGATCGAATTCGGCGGCAGCGATATTGGCCCCTTCATCCAGATGCCGGGCGCGCTGTCCTATCCGATGAACATGAGCCGCTATGACTGGGGCTTTGCCAGTCAGCCCGAATCGCATTTGGGTGGGCGCAAGCTGGCGACGCCGCGCGGCAAGGTCATCGGCGGGTCGTCGTCGATCAACGGCATGGTCTTCGTGCGCGGCAACCCCAAGGATTTTCAGCACTGGGCCGACAGCGGCGCCGATGGCTGGGACTATGCCGGCGTGCTGCCCTATTTCAAGCGGATGGAGACGTGGCACGGCGGCACGTCGCCTGTGCGCGGCACCGGCGGTCCGCTGCACATCACCCGCGGCAAGCGCAGGAACCCGCTGTTCAACACCTTCATCGAGGCGGGCCATCAGGCCGGCTGGCCGCGCACGGACGATTACAACGGCACCCAGCAGGAGGGCTTTGGCCCGATGGAGGCCACCATCTGGAAGGGCCGCCGCTGGTCCGCCGCCAATGCCTATCTGCGGCCTGCCAAAAAGACCGGTCTGCTGACGGTCGTGCGCGGGCTTGCGAACCGCATCCTGTTTCAAGGAAATCGGGCCTACGGCGTTGAAATCGAACGGAATGGCAAGGTCGAGGCGGTTCATGCGACGCGCGAGGTCATCATCTCGGCCAGCACCATCAACACGCCCAAGCTGCTGATGCTGTCGGGCATCGGGCCGGCGGATCACCTGCGCGAACACGGGATCACGCCGCTGGCGGATCGTCCGGGCGTGGGCGGCAACCTGCAGGATCACCTTGAGATCTACATGCAGTACAAGTCGCTGAAGCCGGTGACGCTGTACACCTATTACAACCTGCTGGGCAAAGGCCGGGTGGGAGTCGAATGGCTGCTGCAAAAGACCGGTCTCGGCGCGTCGAACCAGTTCGAAAGCTGCGGCTTCATCCGGTCGTCGGATGCCAAGGACTATCCCGACATCCAGTACCACTTCCTGCCGCTGGCCGTGCGGTACGACGGCAAGTCGGCGGCCAAGGGGCACGGCTTCCAGGCCCATGTCGGTCCGATGCGGTCGAAATCGCGTGGCACGATCCGGCTGGCATCGGGCGACCCGTCTGTGGCGCCCGAAATCCGCTTCAACTATATGTCCCAGCCCGAAGACTGGGAGGAGTTTCGCGCCTGCGTCCGCCACACACGCCGCATCTTTGACGCGCCCGCGTTCAAGGAATATCGCGGCGACGAAATCCAGCCCGGCGACGATGTGCAGACGGACGAACAGATCGATGCGTTCATCCGCGAGCACGCGGAATCGGCCTATCACCCCTGCGGCACGGCGCGGATGGGGGCTGCCAGCGACCCGGATGCTGTCGTGGACCCGGAACTGCGGGTGATCGGGGTCGAGGGGCTGCGTGTCGCGGACAGTTCGATCTTTCCGCGCATCACCAATGGCAACCTGAACGGCCCGTCGATCATGACCGGCGAAAAGGCCGCCGATCATATCCTGGGCCGCCAGATGCTGCGGGCCTGACCAAAAAAGGCCCGCAGCGATGCGGGCCTTTTATCATGCCGCGTCGGCCGCTGCCTGACGCTTGGTATAGTTCAGGACGGGGGCCAGCCAGCGTTCGGCCTCGTCCAAAGTCCAACCCTTGCGCGCGGCGTAATCGCGGGCCTGATCCTCCTCGATCTTGGCGACGCCAAAGTAATAGCTGTCCGGATGCCCGATATAGAGGCCCGACACCGACGACCCCGGCCACATCGCCATGCTTTCCGTCAGGGTCACGCCCGTCGCGGCCTCTGCGTCCAGCAGACTGAACAGGGTCAGCTTTTCGGTATGGTCGGGCTGGGCCGGGTATCCAGGCGCGGGGCGGATGCCCTTGTAGGGCTCGGCCGCCAGCTCCTCGGGCGTAAAAGTCTCGTCCTTGGCATAACCCCAGTACTCGCGCCGCACGCGTTCGTGCAGCATCTCGGCCATCGCCTCGGCAAAGCGGTCGGCCAGCGCCTTGACCATGATCGCGCCGTAATCGTCGTTGGCGCGTTCATAGCGGGCCGAGATCTCGGACTCCTCGGGGCCCGCCGTCACGACGAAACCGCCGACATGATCCGCAATGCCCTCAGGGGCCACGAAATCCGACAGCGCCACGTTGGGCCTGTCGCCGCGCTTTGTGACCTGCTGGCGCAGGGTGTGCAGCATGGCGAGCGTCTCGGCCCGATCGTCGCCGGTGAACAGGCGGATGTCGTCACCCACCGCGTTGGCGGGCCAGAAGCCCACCACGGCGCGCGGCTTGAACCACTGGCCGTCGATGATGCGGGCCAGCATCTCCTGCGCCTCGGCGAACAACTGGCGGGCTGCCTCGCCCTGCTTTTCGTCGTCCAGGATGCGGGGATAGACGCCCTTCAGCTCCCATGTCTGGAAGAACGGCGTCCAGTCGATGTATCGCGCGATCTCGGCCAGGTCCCAATCGTCGATCACCCGCGCGCCGGTAAAGGTCGGGGCGACGGGCGGATAGCCGGTCCAGTCGATCTTCAGCGCGTTGGCCCGCGCCTTGGTCAGCGGCAGGCGGGATTTCGACGCCTCGGACCGTTCGTGCTTGTCGGCCACGGCGACGTAATCGGCGCGGATCTCGTCGATATAGGCGGCCTTGCGGTCGTCCGACAGCAGGCTTGATGCGACCCCCACGGCGCGGCTTGCATCGGTCACATACACCGCCTGACCGCGCGTGTACTTGGGCGAGATCTTGACCGCCGTGTGGATCTTGGACGTGGTCGCGCCGCCGATCAGCAGGGGAATATCCATCCCCTCACGCTCCATCTCGGAGGCCAGATGCACCATCTCGTCCAAAGACGGGGTGATAAGGCCGGACAGACCGATGATGTCGACATTCTCGTCGCGCGCCACCTGCAGGATCTTCTGCGCGGGCACCATCACGCCCAGGTCGATCACCTCGAAGTTGTTGCAGGCCAGCACGACGCCGACGATGTTCTTGCCAATGTCGTGGACGTCCCCCTTGACGGTGGCCATCAGGATCTTGCCCGCGGTCTCGCGTTCCGTCCCGCCGGACAGACGCTTTTCCTCCTCCATGTAGGGCAGAAGAACAGCCACGGCCTGCTTCATCACGCGGGCCGATTTCACTACCTGCGGCAGGAACATCTTGCCCGCGCCGAACAGATCGCCCACCACGTTCATCCCCGCCATCAGCGGGCCTTCGATGACATGCAGCGGGCGGTCAGCCTGCTGTCGGGCCTCCTCTGTATCGGCTTCGATATATTCGGTGATGCCGTTGACCAGCGCATGTTCCAGACGCTTGTCCAGCGGCCATTCGCGCCAGGACAGGTCCTTTTCGCGCTTGGCCCCCTGGCCGTCGCCGCGGAACCGCTCGGCGATCTCCAGCAGGCGTTCGGTGCCGTCGGGGCGGCGGTTCAGGACCACGTCCTCACACGCCTCGCGCAGGTCGGGGTCGATCTGGTCATAAACCGCCAGCTGGCCCGCATTGACGATGCCCATGTCCATGCCCGCCTTTATGGCGTGGTACAGGAACACGGCATGCATCGCCTCGCGCACCGGCTCGTTGCCGCGAAAGCTGAAGGACAGGTTCGACACGCCGCCCGACACGTGGGCATGGGGCAGGTTCTGCCGGATCCAGCGCGTGGCCTCGATGAAATCGACGCCGTAGTTGTTGTGCTCTTCGATCCCCGTCGCCACGGCGAAGATGTTGGGATCGAAGATGATGTCCTCGGGCGGGAAACCGACCTCGTCGACCAGGATGCGATAGGCGCGCTCGCAGATCTGGATCTTGCGCGCGCAGGTATCGGCCTGACCGTCCTCGTCAAAGGCCATGACCACGACGGCCGCGCCATAGGCCAGGCACAGCCGCGCTTGTTCGCGGAACTGGTCTTCGCCCTCCTTCATGCTGATCGAGTTCACGACCGGCTTGCCCTGCACGCATTGCAGGCCGGCCTCGATCACCTCCCATTTGCTGCTGTCGATCATGATCGGCACGCGGGCGATGTCGGGTTCGGCCGCCAGTAGGTTCAGGTATTCGACCATCGCGGCCTTTGAATCGATCAGGCCCTCGTCCATGTTAATGTCGATGATCTGGGCGCCGTTTTCCACCTGGTCGCGGGCGACCTCCAGCGCGGTGGCATAGTCGCGCTCCTTGACCAACTTGCGGAAACGCGCGGACCCGGTGACGTTGGTGCGTTCGCCGATGTTGACGAAGGGAATGTCGGGGGTCAGCACAAAGGGCTCCAGCCCCGACAGGCGCAGGTAACGATCAGGCATAGGCGGGCACCTTTCTGGGGGCGAACGGGGCCACGGCATCGGCGATGGCGCGGATATGGTCGGGCGTCGTGCCGCAGCAGCCGCCGACCACGTTGACCAGACCGGCGCGGGCGAATTCGGCGACCTGGGGGGCGGTGTCGTCGGGGCCTTCGTCATACTGGCCGAAGGCGTTGGGCAGGCCCGCATTGGGATAGGCGCAGATCAGCGTGTCGGCCACGCCCGACAGTTCGACCAGATGCGGCCGCATGGCGGATGCGCCAAGCGCGCAGTTCAGCCCGATGGTCCAGGGGTTCGCGTGCCGCACCGAATGCCAGAACGCGGTCGGCGTCTGTCCCGACAGGGTCCGTCCCGAAGCGTCCGTGATGGTGCCCGAGATCATCATCGGCAAACGATGGCCGTGATCCTCCATCGCCTGGATGCAGGCAAAGATCGCGGCCTTGGCGTTCAGCGTGTCAAAGATCGTCTCGATCAGCAGGATGTCGGCGCCACCTGCGATCAGGCCCTTGGCCTGCTGCAGATAGGCGGCGCGCAGCCCCTCGAAGTTCACGGCGCGGTATCCGGGGTCGTTCACGTCCGGGCTCATGGATGCGGTGCGGTTCGTCGGGCCTATGGCGCCTGCGACGAAACGGGGCCGTCCATCCTGCGCCGTGGCGCGATCCAAGGCACGGCGCACCACGCGCGCGCCCTCGACGTTCAGGTCGTGGACGGCGTCCTGCAACCCGTAATCGGCCTGCGCGATTGTGGTCGCGGAAAAGGTGTTCGTTTCCACGATATCGGCGCCCGCCATCGCATAGCGGAAATGGATCTCCTCGACCGCCTCGGGCTGGGTCAGGATCAGCAGGTCGTTGTTGCCCTGCTGGGGGTGGTCGGTGTGGTGGCGGCAGACATGGCCCGACCCGTGGCCGGTATAGTCATCCTCGCCCAGGCCCAGGGCCTGGATCTGCGTGCCCATCGCACCGTCCAGGATCAGGATGCGTTCGGATGCGGCCTTGTTCAGGGCCGCGAAGGCGGGGGATGGGGGCAGGGACATGGGTCAGGCCTTTCGGTTCAAGCCCGTGATATAGGCGTTCCGCGTCCTATCGGCAAATTCATAGTATTCGACAAGATCATGAGCGCGGCGCATGGTCAGACCGGCACGCCGCCTTCGTCCTTCAGCGTCTTCAGCACGATCTCGGAGCGGACCTGGGCCACCTGGGGGTGGGGCAGCAGGTGGCGGTGGACGAAATCGGCAAACGCCTCCAGGTCGCGGGCGCGCACGTCCAGCACGTAATCGGCATCACCGGACACCGAGAACGCCTGCCGGATCATCGGCTGTCCCGCCACAAAGCGGGCGAACTCGTCCTCGCGCCCCTGACCGTGACCGCGCAGGTTCACCCGGATCACGGCGCGAAACCCGTGCCCCAGCTTGCCGGCCGACAGGCGCGCGGCATAGCCCTCGATCAGCCCCGCAGCCTCCAGTGCGGCACGCCTGCGGGAAATCTGGCTGGCCGACAGCCCCACGACCTGCGCCAGCGCCGCATTGCTTAACGCGCCATCGCGCTGCAGGGCAGTCAGAATTGTACTGTCGAACCGGTCCATGCGTCTTCCGTGCGTAATCTGCGCCATCCACGCGCGTTTCGTTCAATTCTGACCGCTGGACGGCCTGCTTTGCAAGCACATTGCGCCACTCCACGCGCATCATGTCCCCAACAATGAGGAGGAATGCCATGGGACCCTTTCCCCACGATGCCCCCAAGGCCACGATCAGCGCCGCCAATCCCGCCGGGACGGACGGGTTCGAATTCGTCGAATACGCCCATCCCGACCAGGCCGTGCTGGATCGCATCTTCCGCCAGATGGGGTTCGTCCCCGTGGCCACGCACAAGACCAAGGCGATCACGCTGTATCGTCAGGGCGACATCAACTATCTGCTGAACGCCGAACCCGACAGCCACGCGGCAGCGTTCGTCGCCGAACACGGCCCCTGCGCCCCCGCCATGGCTTGGCGCGTGGTGGACGCCCAGGTCGCCTTGCAGCGCGCGCTGGCACTGGGCGCGACCGAATATACCGGACCCGGCAAGTCGATCGAGGCGCCCGCGGTTATGGGCATCGGCGGCTCGCTTCTGTATTTCATCGACCGTTATGGCGATGCGGGCAGCGCCTATGACGCAGATTACGACTGGCTGGGCGAGACCGATCCGCGCCCCGAAGGGTTCGGTTTCTTCTACCTGGACCACCTGACCCATAACGTGATCCGCGGCAACATGGACACGTGGTACAAGTTCTACCACGACACGTTCAACTTCCGCGAAATCCGGTTCTTTGACATCAAGGGCAAGCAGACCGGGCTGGTCAGCCGCGCGCTGACGTCGCCCTGCGGCAAGATCCGTATCCCGATCAACGAATCCACCGACGATCACAGCCAGATCGAGGAATACCTGCGCGAATACAAGGGCGAGGGGATTCAGCACATCGCCATCGCATCGAACGACATCTATGCGGGCACCGACAGGATCGCCGATGCCGGGATGCAGTTCATGCCCGGCCCCCCCGACACCTATTACGAGATGTCGCACCGTCGCGTGAAGGATCACGACGAACCGCTGGACCGCATGCAGGCCCGCGGCATCCTGATCGACGGCGAAGGCGTCGTGGGCGGCGGAGAGACCCGCATCCTGCTGCAGATCTTCTCCAAGACGGTGATCGGTCCGATCTTCTTCGAGTTCATCCAGCGCAAGGGCGATGACGGCTTTGGAGAGGGCAATTTCCGCGCCCTGTTCGAATCCATCGAGGAAGACCAGATCCGGCGCGGCGTCCTCGACGCCACCCCGGCCCAGTAGGGAGGAGCGGCGCGGCGGCGGGGAGGCTGCCGCGCCGATCATCATGGCCTGGACCGATTACAGCAGCGCGCCGGCACCCGGCACGCGCATCTGCACGGTGGCCGACATCACCGGTGTCCATCCCCTGTTCGTCACGACCGACCGGGGCAAATTTCCGATGATCGTCCTGCGCGATGGCGACGCGCTGCGCGCCTTCGTGAATGCCTGCCCGCATCAGTACCTGCCACTGAATTATCGCGGCGACACGTTGCTGTCCGCGGATGGACGCAGGCTTTTGTGCACGGCCCATGGCGCTAGCTTCGACAAGTCGACCGGCGACGTCATTGCCGGTGCCGAATGCGGACTGGACCCGGTGCCGATCATGCAGCAGGGCGACCACATCGTGATCGCCCCTTGACAGTCTCCGTTGCGGAAATACCCCGCGGGGGTCCGGCGGCGCGAAGCCCCCGGCCTTGCGCGATCAGAACCCGGCCTTGATCTTCTCGAACTCGGCCAGCTGGCGCTGGCGCAGCTCGGGGTCGTTGGGGGTCTGGGCCAGGACCGGTGCGTCGATGTCGGCTAGGCCTTCGGCCACGGCGGGCTCACCCGCGATGGTCGCCATCGCCTCGGCCGAGGTATGGCCATAGCCGATCGTGTCCAGCAGCCCCTTGGCCGCCGACGGTTCCAGCCAGGCGTTGATGAAGTCATAGGCCTTGTCTTCGCTGCCCGGACCGTCCTTGACGTTCACATAGCCGCAGAAGAAGGTCGACGACCCCTCGACCGGCTCTCGCTGAAAGCCCACCGGATAGTTGTCGCCCTGCAGATAGACGACGCCGTCATTCCACGACCAAGCCACGTCCACTGCGCCCGATGCCATAAGCTGGGCCTGCTCGGACGGGTCGGCCCAATAGGCCGCGACGTTCACATGCGCCTCGCGCAGCCAGGCGGCGGCGGCGGCGAACTGTTCGTCGGTCACTTCGGACCAGTCGGTCACCCCGGTCGCCAGATAGGCCAGCGCCCAGACATCGTCCGAACTGTCGGGCAGCGATGTGCGGTTCTGGTATTTCGGGTTGGTGAACACGCTCAGGCTGGCCACGTCCTCGGCCGGGACGGTCTCGGTGTTGTAGGCGATGGCGGTCGCGCCCCAGTCAGTCGGAATGAACCACACGCCCTGGTCGTCGCGGAACACCTCGCTGTCCAGAAAACGCTCCTCGATCTGATCGAAGTTCGGAATACGCGACGTGTCCCACGGCTCGATCAGGCCAGCATCGCGGTACTTTCCGACCATCTGGCTGCAGGGGTGGATCACGTCCGCCTTGAACCCCGACGCGACCTTCTGGAACGCCTCGTCGTCATCGCCGTAGAAGGCATAGGTCGGGCTGTCGCCATGCGTGTCGACATAGGACTGGAAGATCGAGGGTTCCTCGAACCCGGCCCAATCGAAAACCGTCAGTTCGGGATCGGCGGCATAGGCGGGCAGGGCCGCCGCGGCCAGGATGGTGGTGGTCAGCAAGCGCATGAAAACTGGCCTCTCTGTTGTCGGATTTGCGACAACGCTAAGGCGGGCCGCGGGCGCGCGCAAGGGTTTCGCGCGCCCGTGATGGGCAGGGTGCCTAGCGCATCCGCAACGCGCCGTCGACGCGGATCGTCTCTCCGTTCAGATAGTCGTTCTGGACGATGAACGCGCAGGTCCGCGCGAATTCGGTCGGATCGCCAAGCCGCTTGGGAAAGGTCACCTCGGCCGCCAGGCTGTCCTGGACCTCGGCGGGCAGGCCCTTCAGCATGGGCGTGCCAAAGATGCCGGGCGCGATGGCGCAGACGCGGATGCCCTGTCCCGCCAGATCGCGCGCCAAAGGCAGCGTCATGCCCGCGATTGCGGCCTTGGACGCGGCATAGGCCGCCTGACCCTTCTGCCCGTCAAAGGCCGCGATGGAGGCGGTGTTCACAATGACCCCGTTCTGCGCACGCCCGTTCGCGGCCATGCGTTCCGCAGCCAGCCGCAGCACGTTGAAGCTGCCGATCAGGTTGACCTCGATCGTGCGGCGAAAGCTGTCCAGCCGGTGCGGCCCGTCGCGACCCAGGGTCTTTTCGCCCACCACCACACCCGCGCAGTTCACGCAGACATCGATGCCCCCCATCCGTGCCACCGCGTGATCCAGCGCCGCGGTCACGCTGGCCTCGTCGGTGACGTCGGTCACGGCATAATGCGCGCCGATGGCGGCGGCGCCTTCGGCGCCCGCCGGGTCGCGGTCCAGCACGGTGACCTGCGCCCCCAGGTCGCGGAAATGCGCCGCGGTGGCGGCACCCAGTCCCGATGCGCCCCCGGTCACGACGGCACGGCAGTTCGACAGATCCATGATCCCCTCCCAAGGATGTTCCGGACGGGTTCTGGCACGCGGACGGGCGCGCGCCAAGATCAGTCGCGCAGCAGGTCCGGTCCGCCCGCGATCAGCGGGTCGCGGGTGCCGATGGCGGCGACGTCCTTGCCGGCGTAATCGACGGCGTTCAGGATGGTCTGAATTGCGGCGATCCGTGCGCGGCGCTTGTCGTCGGACCGGATCACGGTCCATGGCACGATCGGCGTGTGCGACCGTTCCAGCGTGTCGCGGATCGCCACGGTATAATCGTCCCACCGTGCCAGCCCGTCGACGTCGATGCCGCTCAGCTTCCACTGCTTCAGCGGGTCCTGTTCGCGGTCCAGAAAGCGGCGCAGCTGTTCGGCACGTCCCACGTTCAGCCATAGCTTGACCAGGATGATGCCGTCATCGACCAGCATCTGTTCGAACCCCGGCAGCTGTCGAAAGAACGCCGCCCGCTGCGTGTCGGTCGAAAAGCCGAAGACGCGTTCCACCACGCCGCGGTTGTACCAGCTTCGGTCGAACAGCGCGATATCTCCGGCGGCGGGCAACCAGTCGACATAGCGCTGGAAATACCACTGGCCCGCCTCCCGTTCGTTCGGCTTGGGCAGGGCCACGATGCTGGCGGAACGGGGGTTCAGGTTCTCGCGCACGCGTTCGATGGTGCCGCCCTTGCCGGCTGCGTCGCGCCCCTCGAACAGCACGACCAGCCGTTTTCCGGTGGCGATCACGTCATGCATCATGCGAACCAGCTGCGTCTGCAACGCCGCCATATGCGGGTCGTATTCCGCCTTGGGCAGTTCGACGCGATAGGGGAAGTCGGGGTCCAGGATGTCCTTGGAGGACGACTTGACCACCGACTTGCGGATGGGCGCCGGTGCGCCGTCGCGCAGATAGTCGGTGATCTTGCCCACCAGCGGCAGGTCCGGCAGTTCGGCGCCCATGTCGTCAGCCCTCTCCGATGCGCGACATGTCGTACCATGTCGTCTGATAGATCTCGTTGATCCAGTTACCGTAAAGCAGGTGGGCGTGGCTGCGCCAGCGGTTCGCGGGCGGCCGTGCCGGATCGTCCTCGGGGTAATAGTTGGCGGGAACGGTGACCGGCTTGCCCGCCGCCACGTCGCGGTCGTATTCCTCCTTGAGCGTGGTGCTGTCGTATTCGAAATGGTTGAACACATACAGCGCCCGGTGCCCCGGATCGGCCAGCAGGCAGGGGCCGACATCGGTGCTGGACAGCAGCGTGGTCAGCGCCGGGCGGGCATCGACGTCGTCCTGGCGCACCTCGGTCCAGCGGCTGACAGGGACCAGCACCTCGTCCGAGAACCCGCGCAGATAGGGCGAGGCCGGGGCCAGGTTCTGGTGGCGGAAGCAACCGAAGGCCTTGGCGGGCAGGGGATGCTTGGGCAGGCCGTGAAAATGCGCCGCCATCGCCATGCCGCCCCAACACACGCCGAAGGTCGAATGCACATGGGTCTGGGTCCAGGCAAAGACGCGGGTCAGTTCCTCCCAATAGGTCACGTCCTGGAACGGCAGATGCTCGATCGGCGCGCCGGTGATGACCAGCCCGTCGAACTTCTCTCCACTGGCCTCGACATCGCGGAACGGGCGATAGAAGCTTTCCAGATGGTCGGCGGCGGTGTTGCGGCTTTCGTGGTCCGACATGCGGATCAGCTGAAAGTCGATCTGCAGCGGCGTCGCGCCGATCAGCCGGGCGAACTGGTTCTCGGTCTGGATCTTCTTGGGCATCAGGTTCAGCAGCGCGATGCGCAGGGGCCGGATGTCCTGGGTCGCGGCGCGGCCCGGCGACATCACCATCACGCCTTCCTGGGACAGGATGCGATAGGCGGGCAGACTTTCGTTCAACGTGATGGGCATGTCAGCTATCCTTGCGCGCGATGGCGGTCGCGATCAGGTCGGTGAAATCATCGGGCGTGCGGATCTGCGCCACCTCCTCGGCCAGGATGGTGACGCCGCGCCGGGCCATCGCCTCGTAGCGCGGCTGTCGATGCGCCAGCGCGCGGGCATAGGTCCAGCGGATGAAGTCGTCGGGGTTGACCTGGTCGGCCTCCAGCCCCTTTTCCACGCGATAGGCGATCCAGGCACGTTCCAGGAATTGCGGCTGATAGTACATCGGCTTGGGCGCGCGGTCGAAGCGGCGGACCAGTTCGGCCGTATGGGCGTCGCTTCCCTTGATCCAGACCAGCAGAAGGTCGCGCGACAGGGCGGTCAGCACCGGGTCATCGGGGTCCTCAGGGTCCACGACTTCACAGATCGACCCGCCGCTGTCGCAGACGAAATGCGGCGTGCCATAGATGTCGCGGGCGCGGTCCATGAAGTGGCGGGTGTCCAGCAGCGACGCGATCTCGGCCCGGCGGTGCTGGTCCTGGCGCTGGCAATAGTCGTCGAAAGGCAGGCCCCCCCGCGACGGGCTGCCCGGCTTGCCCAGATAGGTGGACAGCGGCGCCAGGTTGTCAAAGGTGATGTTGCTGGCAATATGCACGCTGTCCGACATCAGCAACTCGCGCAGGAACGGCACCTTCATCGCCTCGCGCTTGAAGTTGTCGGCGATGTATTCGCCCATGTAGCGCGTGCCGATGCGGTAATCGACGCTGTAGTGAAACCAGTCGCCGGTGTCGCGCAGCATCGATGCCAGATAGGTCTTGCCCAGGCCGGACATGCCGAACAGCACGACCCGGCTGCCTGCGGCGGTCCGCCATTCATCTGCGCTGCCATAGATCATCCGACGCCCTTTCCCTGCCTTGCCCCTAGCTAATCGCATGCGGGCGGCATGGAAAGAGGCGGGCGGCAGTGGGGGAGCACCGCGCGTCTGTCCCCGCGGATTGCGTCCCGCGAC
>NZ_BBPH01000050.1 GCF_000787695.1 Paracoccus sp. PAMC 22219
CACGCGCTTGGTCGGCCGCGCACGCCAGCGGAGTCGAGTACGCGCTGGTCCGGCACTGGCAGCAGAGTGCACCTTGCCCCCGCCGTCCCCGCCGCCTCCGCCGGACCGCGTGTCACAGATCCGGCGTGTCGGGTCGGTGTCTCCTGTGACGTCGGGCGCAGCTGGACTGGGGCCAGGGGCGGCAACGGGCTTTGCCGCTGCTGCCCTTCGACGCACGCGCCGCCTGTGGGTCGAACGACGATCTGGACGCCGAGGTCGCCCGCCTGAGCCGCGCCGCCCTTAGTGCCGCGCACGACGGGGCCAGCCCACTGGTCCACTCCGCGGCGGGCCATGACGGCGCACAGGTCGGCGCGTTCCGAACGGCGCTGGCGGCATCCGGCATGGCGCCCGACACCGCCGCCCGACGCATCGGAGAGGGGCTGGGCCGCATCCTTGACGGGGTGCTGCGCGGGTCGGACATCCGGCGGGCGGTGATCTCGGGGGGCGACACATCGGGACACGCGATGCGGCAACTGGGCTTGTCGGCCCTGACCGCACTGGCGCCCACGATCCCCGGCGCGGCATTGTGCCTCGCCTATGGCGACGGTCCCCATGACGGGCTGGAGATCGCTTTGAAGGGTGGGCAGATGGGCTCGCCCGATTACTTCGGCTGGATCCGCGACGGCGGCGGCCCCCGCGCACAGGAGCATTCATGATCCGCGTCACCTATATGCTGGAAACACCGGGCGATCCGCGCGCCATGGCCGAGAAGATCGCAGCCGACCAGTCCACCGGCACCTTTACCGCCCTGCCGGGCGAGACCGACGTCCTGCGCGCCCGCCACGCTGCCCGCGTGGAACAGGTGACCATGCTGGAACCCCTGCCCCACCCGTCCCTGCCCGAAGGCACAGGTCCGGTGCAGCGCGCCCGCGCGACCATCGCCTTCTCGCCCGACAGCATCGGCGGCGATATCGCGGCGCTTCTGACGGTGACGACGGGGGGGCTCTTCGCGGCACGCGGTCTGACCGGCATGCGGGTGCTGGATTTTGATCTGACGCCCGATTTTGCCGACCATCCGGGGCCGCAATTCGGCATCGACGGGTCGCGCCGCCTGACCGGGGTCGCGGAGGGGCCGATCATCGCGTCGATCATCAAGCCCTCGCTTGGGCTGATGCCCGACCAAACGGCCGAGGTCGTCCGCACCCTGTGTGACGCAGGGGTCGATTTCATCAAGGACGACGAAAAGATGATGTCGCCCGCCTATTCCCCGTTCGAGGCGCGGGTCGATGCCGTCATGGCGGTCATCCGCGACCACGCGCAGCGAACCGGGAAACAGGTGATGTATGCCTTTGGCCTGTCATCGGCCGACCCGGACGTGATGATGCGCCGCCACGATCACGTCGTGGCACGGGGCGGCAATGCGGCGGTTGTGAACATCAACTCCATCGGGCCGGGGGCGATGGCCTTTCTGCGCCGGCGGTCGGCCTTGTGCCTACACGCGCATCGCAACGGGTGGGACCTGCTGACGCGCCATCCGAATCTGGGGTTCGAGTTCCGCGCCTGGCAGAAGATCTGGCGCCTACTGGGCGTCGATCAGTTTCAGATCAACGGCATCGGCGCGAAGTACTGGGAGGGCGACGACAGCTTCGTGCACTCTTTTCAGGACGTCACAACGCCGATCTTCTCGGACGCGGACCGGGCGCTGCCTGTGGTCTGCTCGGGGCAATGGGGCGGGCAAGCCTTCGAGACCTGGGCCCGCACAGGCGGCACGTTGGACCTGATGTATCTGGGCGGCGGCGGCGTCCACGGGCATCCGAATGGCCCCGCCGCAGGCGTTCGTGCCATCCGACATGCATGGACCGCGGCCAGCAAGGGTCAAAGCCCGAAACAGGCAATGGCCGATTGCCCGGACCTCAGCGCGAGTTTTCAGCGGTGGGGAGGCGGTCAGTAGGGAAAAGGCTTTCCGAGGTTAGAGGCGACGGAACATAAAACCTCATGATTTTATCCTTAAGGGCATCATGAGAAATTGACCGTCTATGATCGCGGTCTTGCAGCTTTAACGGTGTGGGTAGTCGTGGCCTTCCCATAGCAAACTACTCTCGTGATGCTTTCGTCATGCCTTACAAGGGTCGGCAGCTATATGTTTTGGTTCAAATAGCTAAGCTGGATCTCGACAGCGCGGCGACCAGATTGGTTCGGGTCGCGATGCCGACTGTCGTCCTCCCCATGGGCCGGATGGCCATCGACATCTATCGACATCTATCGACTTCGATGGCCACCTCCAGCAAACCGGCGTCTGCAGATCAAACGGTCCATATGCGCCATTTTCGCCCTACAGGGCCAAGTTTGAACTCCGCCATAGAATAGCAGCAGAATGGAGTGACCACCCTCTTGACTACTTCACGACCCAACGTCTATCTGTGAAGTAACGGAGGGCCTTACATGACCAGATTCGCAACACGCCTGAACTCATTTGCCGCGCAGGCTGACCGGGCCTGGCCCAACCATTCAGGCAAGCCGACGCTGGAAATGATGGCGCAACGTGCCGCCAGCGTGCCGGGCCTTACGCATGTGGATCTGAACTTTCCCGACCATGTGGCCGATGTTCCCCGCGATGTGCTGGGGCGGATCAACGACTTGGGGTTGCAGGTCAACGGCCTGGCAATGCGCTATTACACCAATCCGGCATTCAAACTCGGCGCGTTCACCAATCCGGACCGCGCCGTACGGCAAGAAGCGCTGGACCTCACCAAACGCGGCATTGATGCCGCCTTGGCGATGGGTGCGCCGCTGATGACCCTGTGGCTGGGTCAGGACGGCTTTGATTACAGCTTCCAGGGCGATTATGGTCGCATGTGGGACGATGAGGTGTCGGGTATCCGTGAGGTTGCCGAGCACGCACCCGAATGCATGATTTCGATAGAGTACAAGGCGAATGAGCCAAGATCCTACGCGCTGCTGCCGGATGCGGCCACGACTTTGCTGGCCATTGCCGAAACGGGCTGCGCCAATACCGGCGTCACACTGGATTTCGCGCACGTGCTCTATGCCGATGAGATGCCAGCTTTTGCTGCGACCCTGATCGCGCGGAAATCGCGGCTTCTGGGCGTGCACTTGAACGACGCTACGCCAAGCGCGACGACGGACTGATGGTCGGCAGTGTGCATCCGCAAGCCACGCTGGAGCTGCTGTGGCAGATCAGCCGTGACGGCTATAAGGGGGTGATCTACTTCGACACCTTCCCGGATGCGTCCGGCATCGATCCGGTCGAGGAATGCCGCACCAACATCGCTGCCGTCGAGCGCTTCATGACGATGGCCGACCGCGTGTCTGCGGATAATGCACTGCACGATGCCATCGCCACCCAGAATTCCCCGATCAGCCAGCGTGCCATCGCGCGTATCATGGCCGGGGGCTGACTTTACTGTTCTTTCGATTATCGTAAAGGGAGGAGACCCAAGATGATCTCGATCAAATCGTTTCTGATGGCCAGCGCCGTGACGGCCTTTGCCGGTGCTGCGTTTGCGCAGGATCTGGCGCCGCTGAACTCCGACACCGAGGCCGACCGCATGGATTGGTCGGCGCTGTCCGAACAGTTGGGCGACTTGCCGAAGCCTGCCGAGGGAACTCAGGTCGGTGGTGTATCCAAGACGCTGACCAACGAATACTGGCGTTCCCTGGGTCAGGGTTATCAGAACGTGGCCGATGCGCAGGGCGTGACGCTGGCCTATCAGGCTGCTCCCTCCGAAGGCGACCAGTTGGGCCAGTTGCAGATTGCCGAAAGCATGATCCTACAGGGCAACAAGGGCCTGCTCGTCTCTCCGCAGACCGACAACAACCTGCAGCCCGCGATGGAGAACGCGTCAGCGCAAGGCATCATGGTCGTCAACGTCAATGATGCTGTCATCCCCTCAGCCGAACACTACGTCGGCAACGTGCAGCGCGACAACGGCGTGCGTGTGGCCCAATGGTTCATCGACAACGCCCCCGACGGCGGCAAGGTCGCCGTGATCGAGGGCCAGCCCGGGGTGTTCGCCGCGGGCCAGCGCACCGACGGCTTTACTGCGACCATCACCGAAGCGGGCAATTTCGAGGTGGCAGCCAGCGTTCCTGCGAACTGGAGCCGTGAGACAGCCTACGACGCGGCATCCACGATCCTGCAGCAGCATCCCGACCTGATCGGGTTCTATGCCAACAACGACGGCATGGCCCTTGGCGTGGTCGAGGCGGTCAAGGCAGCGGGCCTTCAGGACCAGGTGGCGGTGTTCGGCACGGACGGTATCTCTGACGCCTATGCGTCGATCCGGGCGGGCGATCTGACGGGTACCGTTGACAGCTTTCCGGTGCTGACCGGAGAAGTCGCGATGGAGGTCGTGCTGCGCCTCATCGGTGGACAGGACCTGCCCCGCGTGGTTGCCACCCCGCAGGCGCTGATCACCGCAGACAATGTCGAGGAATTCTCGGTCGAGGATACCGCAGCGCTGCGCGAGATGCTGCTGGCCGAGTGACACCGGTCTGCTGATCCCGGCCCGCACGGGTCCCTCCCCCTGATGCAGGCCGGACTTCGGATGGCGCCACCTCGGCGCCACCCGCCCCCATTCCCGGATAGGTGTCGCCATGACAAATCCCGCCAGTCGGCTGTCGCTCATCGGTGTCAGCAAGGTGTTTCCCGGCATCCGCGCCCTGGACAAGGTCAGCTTTGACGTGCGCCCCGGCGAGGTTCATGGCCTGCTGGGCGAGAACGGAGCCGGCAAATCGACGATGCTGAACATCCTGTCCGCCGTGTTGCAGGCGACCGAAGGACAGATCGTCATCGATGGCCAGCCCGTCACTCTGACCCGGCCCGCTGACGCCCGCGCCGCCGGGATCGCGATGATCCAACAGGAGCTGCAGCATATCCCGCAGCTGAGCGTCGCGCAGAACCTGTTCTTGGGACGCCCGCTGACGCGCGCCGGCGGCCTTCTGGTCAATCGCGCCACACAGGAGGCGCGTGCCCGTGCCATCCTGGCCGATCTGGACCCACGCATCGATCCGCGTGCGCTGATCCACACCCTGAAGGTCGCACAGCAGCAGATCGTCGAGATCGCCCGAGCTTTGCTGGATGACGCCAAGATCATCGCCATGGACGAGCCGACATCGTCGCTGACGCCATCGGAATTTGACGCATTGGCAGCGCTGATCGCGCGGCTGGCCGCGCAGGGCAAGTCGATCATCTATGTCAGCCACAAGATGAACGAGGTCTTTCAGGTCTGCGACCGCGCCACGATCCTGCGCGACGGGCGGTTCATCGACACCGTGGACCTATCGCAGATTACAGAGGATCAGGTCATCGCCAAGATGGTCGGCCGCGACATCCTGCATGCCCGCCATGTCAGCCATGCCCGCCCCGAGATCGTGATGCAGGTGGATAACCTGTCCGACGGCGGGCTGATCCATGATGCGGGCTTTTCCCTGCACAAGGGAGAGGTTCTGGGTCTTGCCGGTCTGGTCGGGTCGGGGCGCACGGAACTGCTGCGCCTGATTGCGGGAATCGACCGCGCCAAAACCGGCAGCGTCACCCTCAACGGCAAGCCGGTCGATCTGCGCAGTCCGCGCACGGCAATCCGCGCAGGCATCGGTCTGGTCCCGGAGGAGCGCAAGAAGGACGGCATCGTTCGGGCGCGCCCCGTGTCGTCCAACATCGCGCTACCGTGCATGGGTCGGTTCACGCGGTTCGGGCTTGTCCACCGGGGCAAGCTGCATAAGGAATCGACGGCGCTGATGAAACGCATGGGCATGCGCCCCCCCGACGTCACCCGCGCCATAGGCACCTTCTCCGGGGGCAATCAGCAAAAGGCCATCATTGGCCGGTGGCTCGCCGCCGACGTGGATATCCTGCTGTTCGACGAACCCACACGCGGCATCGACATCGGTGCGAAATCGGAAATCTACGATCTGATCGCGCAGCTGGCACAGTCCGGCAAGTCGATCATCGTGGTCAGTTCGGAACTGCCTGAGATCATCCGACTGTCCGACCGCGTCATGGTCATGCGGGAAGGCACGATCGCCGCCATCCTCGATGCCGACCAGATATCCGAAGACGCCATCGTGGCGAATGCCATTCCCAAATCAAAAGGCCCGGTTCCCGTGGCCCAAGCCCTTGAGGCCATGTGATGACCGATACCGCAATTCCCACCCGCACGGCTCCCCGCATCAATCTGCGCGATGCCGGGACGTTCTTCGGCCTCGTGCTGATCTTTGCCGTCTTTGCCGTGCTGAACCCGGTGTTTCTGACGGCGCCGAACCTGATCAACATTCTGCAGCAATCCTCGATCAACGCCTGCATCGCGTTGGGAATGACCTTTGTCATCATCTCAGGCGGGATCGATCTGTCGGTCGGGCCCACCGCCGCCGTGTCGGCCATCGTCGGTGCCACGCTCATGATCGCCGGCGTGCCGATCACGCTGGCCGTGGCAGGCGCCATCGCAACAGGGATGGCCTGCGGTCTGTTCAACGGCGCGCTGGTGGCAATCGCCGGATTGCAGCCCTTCATCGTGACGCTTGGCGCGCTTTCACTGTACCGGGCGCTGGCGCTGATCTTTACCGGCGGCAACCCGATCTTCGGCATCCCGCCAGAATTCCGGTCCGCGATCAACGGGCTTGTCCTGGGCGTACCCGTTCCGGTGATCATCGTGGCGATCATCGCGGCCATCCTGTGGGTCGTGCTGAACCGCAGCCCGCTTGGCGAGTACATCCTGGCCGTTGGCGGCAATCCCGAAGCTGCACGCATCGCCGGCGTCCCCGTCGCGCGCACCAAGATCATCGTCTATGTGCTGTCGGGCGGTCTGGCGGCTGTTGCGGCGCTGATCCTGACGGGCAGGCTTGGCGCCGCTGACCCCACCATGGGCAACCTGTGGGAGCTGGACGCCATCGCGGCGGCAGCCATCGGCGGCGCTTCCCTCATGGGCGGCAAGGGGTCAGTCGTGGGAACGCTGATGGGGGCGGTCATCCTGGGCGGTCTGCGCAACGGGCTGACGCTGATGAATGTGCAGGCCTTCTATCAGCTGCTGGCGACAGGTATCATCATCCTCGTCGCAATGCTGATCGACCGGGCTACCCGCGGCCGCGCATGACAGGAGCTTTGATGGACCACACCGACCCGCGCAGCATCGGCGCCCAGATCCGGATGCGGATGCCCTATCTCACCCCGCTGGAGACCCGCGTGGTCGAGGGGATGACAGGCCGCACCGATCTGGACCGCACCACGGCGCTGAGGCAGGTGTCGGGCGATGCGGGCGTGTCGGACGCCATGGTCGTCAAGATCGCAAAAAAACTGGGATTTGCCGGTTTCCGTGATTTCCGCGAGGCGTTGGTGATCTATCGCCAAACGGATGTCGCCTCGCTGCATTCCGAGATCTCTCCGGACGACAGTTCGGCCGACATCATCCGCAAAGTGTTCCAGACCTCCATGCAGGCGCTGGAGGAAACGATGTCCATCATCGACGTGGCGGCCTTCGACCGCGCGGCCGACCTGCTGCACGGCGCGGGGCAGCGCGATTTCTATGGCGTCGGCGGCTCCGCCCAGATCGCCCGCGACGTGGCACACAAGTTCCTCCGCATCGGACTGCGCGCAAGCGTGCAGGACGATCCGCACATGATGCTGATGTCGGCGTCGCTTCTGGGGCCTACCGACGTGGCCGTGGCCTTCAGCCACTCCGGCACCACGTCGAACGTGATCGAGGCCGCGCGGCTCGCCCGACAGCAGGGCGCGCGTGTGATCGCTGTCACAAACTACTCCACCTCTCCGCTATCCGAACTGGCCGACATCGCGCTGTGCTCGACCGCGCAGGGATCGCCCCTGCTGGGCGAGAACGCTGCCGCGCGGATAGCACAGCTGAACATCATGGACGCCATCTTCGTGGCCGTCGCGCAGCGTGACCTGGACCGGTCCGAGGCCCAACTGGCCCGCACCCGCAACGCGGTCGAGACCAAACGCCGCCGCTGAACAGGACACCTCTCATGTCATCCCACCCCTGCGCCGTCGTGGTCGGCAGCCTGCATTACGACATCGTGGTCGATGCCCCCCACCGCCCTGCCGCAGGCGAAACAGTGACGGGAACGGCATGGCGTCCGGTCTTTGGCGGCAAGGGCGGAAATCAGGCCACCGCCGTCGTGGCCGCGGGCATTCCGTGCCGGATGGTATCGGCGGTCGGTGATGACGGGTTCGGGATTTTTCTGCGCGATCGGCTGCGCGCGGATGGTGTGGACGACATCCATGTTGCGACCCTGCCCGGACAGGGGTCCGGAATGAGTGTCGCGATCATGGACGCGGGAGGCGATTACGGCGCGGTCATCGTGTCCGGGACGAATATGGCCATCGATCCTGCGGGACTGGAGCATGAAGACCTGTGGGAGGGCGCGACACATCTGGTTCTGCAAAACGAGATCCCCGAGGCCCTCAACATCGCCGCCGCGCAGGCTGCGCATGCGCGCGGCTTGTCAGTCGTCCTGAATGCCGCACCTGCGCGCACTCTGTCAGACGTGCTCGTGCAGATCATCGACATCCTTGTGGTCAACGCCGGAGAAGCGGAGGCGCTGTGTGGCATTGCAGTGGTCAGCCTTGATACCGCGCAAGACGCTGCAAAGGCTCTGTCCGAACGCTTTCGGGTTGTGATCGTCACTGCGGGCGGAGACGGGGTCGCCGTGGCAGGGGTAAATGGCAGGTATTCGGAACCCGGGCATTGCGTGACGTTAATTAGTACTCATGGGGCCGGCGATTGCTTCATCGGCACGATGATTGCGCGATTGGTGGAACAGAACGCGTTGCCCGACGCCGTCGCGAGCGCGAACCTGGCTGCCGCGAAGCACGTCTCCAGGGAGGCGTGATACGTGGGACGGGAAGCTGCGACCGCTTGCCGGAGGCAGGTTTAGCGGGTAGGGTAATAACGTCCTTATGCTTTCCAAGTCATACCGCCGGTAGTGCTTTCCGGGTTCCGGGTCGCATTTGAGGATGATCAAGCGATCGACGGCAGTTTGGACATCAGAGGCGCGAAAGTCCTGAAAGGACTGCCAACCGGTCGGCAATGATCTGCTCGCGCGTTTCGCGAACATGGATGATCTGCTGAGACCCCTGCCGATACAGAGCCAGGATGGTAGCGCCCTCCGGGCCGTTGTCGATGTTGAACTCGGTATCGGCCTCGAACCGTATCACCACGGGGTTGTCGTCGGGCATTCTGGTCAGCGTCATCGGGGGCATAACTTGCCACTCCCTGCGCACAGCTACGATCAGGGCATAATACTGAACCAGTCAGTTTATGAAGTCATGCCTTTTGTCTGAGGCAATCGTACTCTCTGATCCCGATAGACGACCAAACCGCGGGACATCGCCGCCTGAGACGCTATCGCGACTGCCTTGCAGTCGACCGACTGCGTCCGGATGCGTCGCGCACTTGCCCAGAGCCGGCATTCCGCGTCGCACCGTCCATGGCCCTAATCATGGCCACCTGCATGTCCAGCCTGTCCCGCAGATCGCGGTAGACCGCGTTGTGGTCATAGGCTGTCAAGGCAGTCTCGATAAGCGTCTAGTCCTCACCGGAGATGGACAGGCGAAACGTCGTCTCATTCAAAACATGCGGCATACTGGTGACCTCAAACAACTACACGCTGAATGTAGGCCAACTCTGCACGTCGTGCAGTTATCTATATGTACAGGCATGACGGAGTGCTTGAGAGCCCCGATCGTACAAACCCGGAGCCCCATGCTGTCGAACACCTCTCGACGGGTCAGGTCCGACCAATATGTCTCGCATACGCGGCAAGGAGCTTTTCGAACGCCTCCATCGGGGGAAATTCTTCGAAGCTGTGCTGCGCGGGGGTCGTAGCCCAGGGCAACCTCTCGCGCGTCCAGGTTTCGAGGAAGGGCTCGAACCAGCCAGGGTCATCCAGCATCGTCGCCCGCAGGTTGACCATGTCGCCCCACCGCGTGAACAGCCAGCTCTTGCAATGATCGCAATGATGGTGCCGGGCCTCGGGGCCATGCAGGCCACCGATCACCGGCTCGCCCTCAGTGATGACAAAAGCCCCCTCGCGAAACGCTGCGGAGAGAGAAAAGGCACTGGCCGTCATCCGCTGGCAGCCCGCGCAGTGACAGGCGCTGGTGATGATCGGCGGCGCCGTAACACGGAACTGCACTGCGCCGCAGCGGCATCCGCCCGTCATCGGCAATACAGGCATCGTCATGCCGGACCACTCTCGGCAGCCGCCTCGATGGCCGCGACATCGATCTTGACCATCGTGATCATTGCCTCCATCACGCGTCCGGCCTTGGCGCGATCAGGATCGGCCAGAAGCGCAGGCAGCATGCGCGGGGTCACCTGCCAGCTGAGGCCGAAGCGGTCGCGGATCCAGCCGCACTGGATCGGCGTACCACCATCCGCCAAGCGTCCCAGTAGTGATCGACCTCGGCCTGGTCCGCACAGTCGATGGACAGAGAGATCGCGTCGGTGAAGGGATGGCCAGGGCCGCCATTCATGGCGATGAAGCTGCGGCCGCCAAGCATGAACGACACCGTAATGACTCCCCGGCCCTGCCGCCGGGATAGTCGATCGGGCTGACTGTCCGTTCCATGATCCGGCTGTCGGGAAACAGGCCCGTGTAGAATTCGGCAGCCTCGCTCGCCCGACCGTCGAGCCACAGGAAGGTGCTGATCTTGTCCATCACGCCGCTCCCTCCTCCCGCTTGCCGGTCAGCATCACCTTGGCGCCCTGCGGGTCAATGATCTGGATCATCCAGTCGCCATCGTCGCCGGGTAGGGCGACGGGGCCCTGACGCACGGTGCCGCCTCCTGCTTCTACCGCCGCCTTGGCGCGGTCGATATCCGGGACAGTGAAGGCAAAGTTCCAGAACGACCCCGAACCCCGCTGCGGGTTGGTCATCACCGCACCGATCATGTCGCCCTGATGAGCAAGGAAGGTGTAATCCCCCATGTCACCCATCGGCATCGCACCGGCGACGGTCCAGCCGAACAGCGCGCCGTAGAACACCAGCGCCGCGTCCTGGTCCGATGTCACCAGCTCGTTCCAGCTGTAGTGTCCTGGCTTGGAGGGGGCAAAGGCGGTGCTGTCAACGTCACTGCCGCCGCGCATCAGATAGAAGGTTGCGCCTTGCGGATCGGCTACGAAGGCGAAGCGCCCCACACCGGGGATGTCCTGCGGGCCAAGATGCACCTTGCCGCCGAGGTCGGTCACCCGCCCCGCCATCGCATCGACATCCGCCACGCCGACGTAAAAGGCCCATGTCGGGGGCATGGCCGCGGGCATAATGCCGCCAACGCCTTCGCCGTCAGGCGCCGCGAAGACGCGATAATCTCGCTCCATCCCGCCAGGCGGGGTATCGAAGACCCAGTCCATCACCGGGGCATAGAACGCCTGCGCCGCGTCGGGGGCGTCGGTCATCAGCTCGTACCAGATCGGGGTTCCGTCACGGTTGGTCATGTGTCTGCTCCCTTGCGGCCCATCTGAAAGATGGGAGCGAAACCGCCATAGATCATACGCGCCATGTCAAAAGGCGCATCCTCGGGCGGCGTCATCCGGTCATCGGCCTCCATGCGCTTCTCGGCCGCATCGGCGGTCTCGCGGTCGGGCCAGACGATCCACGAGAACACGACCGTTTCACCCTCGTTTGCCTGGACGGCCCGGCGGAAATCGGTGACGGTGCCGTCGCGCACATCCTCGCCCCAGGCCTCCATCATCTCGAGCGCGCCATAATCGCGAAACATCGCCGCCGCCTCTTCGGCCATCTTTCGGTAATCCTCCTTCCGATCGTTCGGGACCGGGATCACAAAGCCGCTGACGTAGGTCATGGTACTCTCCTTTCGGGGAAGGTCTTGATGAGGCGGATCAGTCATCCAGCCGTGGATACCATTCCGTGCCGCGGCCCTCTGGTGTGGTGTCCAGCATGACCCAGAGCGGATTGAGGTCCGGGGCGGCGTGAGGGTCCTGACCGGGATCCGCGATCTCCATCCCGCCTTCGCCACTGTAGAAATGATGCACAGCCCCAGCCTCGCGGCGGAAGATCGTATAGGCAGGCATGTCCGCATCGCGATCGCCCACGTAATCGGCGGTGTAGTCGCCCGAAGGATCGGACAGAAAGGTCAGCCCGGTCCAGCCGCGCTCGGCCGCGCAAGCCAGAATGCGGTCAATCGGCGACCGTGCGACGACGACCAGCGCCGCCCGCTGCGCGACATGGCGCGCCATGCCATCCCACGCATCCAGCAGCGCCGCACACATCGGACAGACACGCGCCCGGTCGGGGCCATACATCATCGAATAGACGATCAACGTGTCGTGGTCGCCGAACAGTCTGGTCAGGGTCACCGGTCCGTCCTTGCCCTCAAACATATAGTCCTGATCGATCCCGCCTCCCGCCGGCAGGGCACGCCGCTGAGCGGCCACCTGTTGGATATGCCGCCTGAGGCGGATCTCTTCAGCCAGAAGGGTGGTGCGGGCGGCACGGTAGGCGTCGCTTTCGTTCGGCCACCTCGTGGTGGAACGGGACGCGAGATCGGATGCCGGGGTCAGCGTGTCAGTCATGGCGAACCTCCGATTGCCTTGACTATTAGATTGGTATCAACCTAAAAGCGCATGTGTCAACGAATTCTCCCAACCCCGCAAATTTCGGCATGACTTTGCTGGTCCGGGACAGTTGCCTGTGCCTTCACACGCAACGCGCCGCCCGTGCCCTTGCCCGGCGTTTCGACGACGCCCTGCGCCCTGTCGGATTGAAAAGCGGCCAGTTCTCGCTGTTGATCTCGCTGAACCGCCCGGAGGCGCCGACGATCGGATCGGTCGCGAGCCTGCTGGCCATGGACCGGACCACGCTGACCGCCAATCTCAAGCCGTTGGAGCGGCGAGGCTTGCTGAGGGTCACCCCTGATGCCGAGGATCGGCGCTCTCGTCGGCTGACGCTCACCGCGAGCGGGCTGGCGCTGCTGGAGCAGGCCATCCCGATCTGGACAGCGGCACATGGTGACATCGAGAAGAACGTTCCCGGTGATCCCGGTCAGCTGCGCGGGCAGTTGAACGCTATTGCAGGCGTTCGGTGACAGGCTGGCTGTCCACGTTGCGCTCGATGATCACCACTAAAGTCAGTTCATTCAGCAGCAATCAGCACCTGCTGGCTATGGTTTCTTTCGGACAATTGAGCACAGGCGACGAGCGGCTTTCCGTTGTTCAGATGGCGTTCGACCAGTTTCCTGGCTTTCCGTCCCGGGACCAGCGGCCGCGCCGGAGCGGGTTCACGATCCGTATCCTCCAGATGAGGGAAAATCGTAAAGATATCCCGGAGCGACTTCGGTCCGACGCATTTGAGCGCCTGCCGACCGGGATAGAGGGATTCCGTCTCCGCGCCGTTTGAGAAGACGACTTCGTGCTGATCAAACAGCATATGAAAGTATTCGACGCCTTCAGCGTCGTCGTCGACGTCGATGCCGGTCACGCCACAAAGATGCTTTGCCGCCACCAGAACCTCATGCTGACCGAACATGGTGAACGCGATCTTGGAGCGGAGCATGATCCGGTGCTGGGGCGAGACCAGCAGATCCTGGCTCGGAACATTCAGTGCGAGCGCCCCTGCCGAAATCCGGATCGGACGATTCTTCGGCGACGTACACAAATTCTCGGATGTCAGGGTCTGAGATCCGATCCACCGGATCGGTTGAACGCCGCTATCGCGTGTGACGATCAGATCCCCGCACCGGAGGCTTTCAACGGGCCGCGGACCGTTGCCAGTCAAAATCAGTGTGCCGCGGACGAAGCACACGCTTTCGCGACTCTCCGTCCCCGTGAGCGCGGGTGGGACCCCAATCATCGACGAACGCGTCAGATCCTGAGAAGAGCCTTGGGTATCGGGGCCAGAGATGGTTCCGAACAGGAGATTGGCACCCTGGTTCTCCCAGTAGAGGATCTCGATCGAATAGGTGCCGGGCGCCAATTCCACATCGCCATACCGCGTTGTGAGCCCTTGGTGGAAGTCGTTGTTCAGATAGTCCAGACGCCCGCCCGTCTGGTTGTCGAAGGCGACCGGATTGCCCTTGCCGTCCCGAATGATGATCCGTGAACCATCATCCGAGCTGGTCGTCAGCCGGTACGTCCCGCCCGCGGCGACATTGAGACTGCTGGTGAAGCTGATGCCCACATCGTTCGCATCAGCCGATGGCGCGTCTCCGCGCGCGGCGTTCACAATGCGATTGATGTCGAAATCAGTCGAGTACCCTTCCCCCGTGGGCACGCCACTGGCGATATCGCCCGCCTGCCCATCAGCTGAAGAAAAGTCGTGGTTATAAGCCGTGAATTTCCACTGCCCTGCAATTGGCTGATCGGCTTTGTTTGCACTGAGATCGCTGTCGGACGGCATCTGATCACCTGGCTGAAGAGGAGGATGATCAGGCTTTTAGCACGCACAAATTGCGCGTTGTGCAATCAAGAAGTTACAATTTTCGCGGAATTCAGCACTCATCGCCGAGGATGCACCCTCGTTTCTGCAGCGCTCCGGTTCGCTACGAGCGACAGAAACATCCTCGATCAAACTTGGTGCGGTGACCGGTAGAACCTTCCGCCGCTTCATTTCGTTTATAATCGATAAACCACAAATACTCAGGACGCCGCGCATCACGGGTCGCGTTAACCTTGCAGAAAATGCAAATCCGTACGGTCGGGAAACCCCTGTGAAAGGAGCTTCCCGTGATCACGTTCAGCATTCGAGGCGATCAACTGATCGTCGATCCCGCCGTCGGCACCAACTCCTCCCAAGGCACGGCGACGGTGCAATGGGGCCGCCAGATCTGGGCCAAGGACCACCGCATCGAGATCACCGCCATCAACGACACGGGGACGGAGCTGACCGACAGAAGCGGGATCACCGGGCTGAAGGTGTTTGACGGATCGGGCAAGCAGGTCGCCGAGTACCGGCCGATGAACCCTGGCCAGACCGCCAACATCCAGAGCGATCTCTCGGGCCTGGGGGACGATTATGCTCGGATCAACACGTCGGTGATGCAACCTGCACCGGGGTCGCCCTGGATCGGGCCGATCATGATCACGAATGGCGACAATTCGTTCGCGACGCTGCCGCAGACATTCCCCGTGGGCAACGGCGCCTATGACATCGCCCCCGCACTGTCCCGTCCCCTGGTGGCGCCCTGCTTTGGTCCGGACGTGCTTGTCGATATCGCCCGTGCGGGCATGATCCCGGTTCGGGATGTCCGGGTGGGCGACGCGATCCTGACCGCCGACGGGCGCCAGCCCGTGCTGTGGACGGACCGGCGACACTGTTCCGGCAAGACCCCGCAGGACTGGCCCGTCGATTTGAACGGAGAACTGTTCTCTCCCCTGCACAGGATCCTCTGGCACGGGCGGTGGGCGAAGGCCAAGCACCTTGCCGAGGCCGGGCGTGCCACGCTGCGTCCCGATCACGGCCCGGTCGACTATCATCACATCCTGTTGCCGGTGCACTCGGTCATCCTGACCGCCCGCAACCGGGTCGAGAGCCTGCTGATGACACCCTATTCCCTCGGCCTGTGGGATCACGCCCCGGCCCTATGCGCGCATGACGGTGTATCGACGCGCCTATCCCACGACGAATGGCGACGTGGAGAGCTGCTGCGTGAGGAACGGCGTGCCGGTGCGGCGGCAAAAGCGTCTCATGGTCATGATAGACACATGGATAGAGTAATATGCATTGAGCGGTGAGTTTCGACGGTGGCTAGAAAAAGCTGGCCAGGTCAAATGACCCAGCCAGCTCTTATCTCAAGCCTCGTCTTCCTGAAACGCTTCCTCGCGTTTCTTCCGGAAGCTCGGAACAATCATCAAGGCCAACAGCAAGACAGTGGCTGCCAACATGGTCAGGCTGATAGGCCGCTCGATGAAGATGCTTGCGTCACCTTGGGTGATCAGCATCGTCCGGCGCAGGTTAGCCTCCAGCAGCGGTCCCAGCACGAAGCCCAGGAGCAAGGGCCCGGGCTCGCAGCGCGCCTTTCGGAACGCATAGCCCAGCAGACCGAAGCCAGCGGCCAGGAGTACGTCAAAGATGCGATTGTTCATCGAATAGACGCCGACGCAGCAGAAGAGCAGGATCGCGGGATAGAGCAGCCGGTAGGGTACGGTCAGCAGCCTGACCCAAAGCCCGATCAGCGGCAGGTTTATGACCACCAACAACGCATTACCGATCCACATCGAAGCCACCAGTCCCCAGAAAATCTCGGGCTGGGTGGTCAGCACGGTCGGGCCGGGCGTGATCCCATGGATCATGAAGGCCGACAGCATCATCGCCATCATGTTGTTTGACGGAATACCCAAAGTCAGCAGCGGAATAAACGATGATTGCGCCGCAGCATTATTGGCTGCCTCAGGCGAGGCTACGCCTTCGACCATGCCGGTGCCGAACTTCTCCGGCGTCTTGGAGACCTTCTTCTCCAGCGAATAGGCGCTGAACGAGGCAAGAGTCGCCCCGCCCCCCGGCAGGATGCCAAGAAAGGTGCCGATGCCGGTGCCGCGAAGTACCGCAGGCCAGGCCCGGCGGAAATCCTCACGCGTCGGCCACAGCCGGGTCAGCGGTGCTACCGTGACCCCCGCCGATCCGGTGCGTTCCAGATTGGCGATGATCTCGGAGAAACCGAACAGACCGATGGCGATCACCGTGAACTCCACCCCGTCGAACAATTGCAGGGATCCGAAGGTCAGACGTTCGGTGCCGGTGGCCTGATCGGTCCCGACCATGCCCAGCAGCAAGCCGACGAGGATCATTCCGATGGCCTTCAGGACCGGGCCGCTTGCCAGGATCGTGGCCGCCAGAAGGCCAAAGACCATTAGCGCCACATACTCCGCCGGCCCGAAGTTGAGAGCGAACCCGGCCAGCATGGGGCCAGCGATGGCGATCGCGAAAGTGGCGACGGTCCCGGCGAAGAATGACCCCAGTGCGGCAACGGCCAAGGCGGACCCCGCCCTGCCCTGTCGCGCCATCTGGTAGCCGTCCAGGGTAGTGACGACTGCGGATGCCTCGCCTGGCAGGTTCACCAGAATGGCCGTGGTCGATCCGCCATACTGCGCACCGTAATAGATGCCGGCCAGCATGATGATCCCCGCCAATGGCGGTAGGAAGAACGTGATCGGCAGCAGTACCGCGATGGTGGCCGTGGGCCCGATGCCGGGCAGAACCCCGATCAGCGTGCCCAGCAGCGCCCCGATCAGGCAAAAGCCCAGATTGGCAGGCGTCATCGCCTCGCCAAAGCCGAGCATCAGAAGGTCCAGGATTTCCATGATCTCTCTCCCCGGCCTAGACCGGCCACAAGGGCATCTGGACACCCAGGCCATAGATGAAAACGAGCGCACCAAAGAGCGTGAGACCCGCCGCCAGCAGCAGGGTCGTGCGCCACCGACCACCCGGATCGGCCAAAGATCCCACGATGATCAGCCACCCGGATGCCAGAACAAACCCCAACCATTCGGCAAGATAAGCAAAGCCCACGATCGCGAGTGTGATGACCAGCAACGGGCGCAGGCGAATGGACTCGATGGGCTCCGCTCCGCGTCGCAAGGCGGCGACACCGGTGATGCCACCCAGAACCAACAGTCCGATGCAGACGGCACGGGGCAGAAACCCCGGTCCCATCTGCGCCAGTGTGCCTTGGTCCAAATCACGCGCCAACCACAAGCCGAGCGCGCCGAAGCCGATGAACAGACCTGCCGTAAGAACATCTGGCAGATCGGCGCCCTTTCCGGCGCCGCCCGGCGCGGCCATCACTGTTCCTCGTCGATCAGTGCGAAGATCTCGCGGAAGCGTTCAAGCCGTGCGGGCATTGCTGCCTGCCATTCCGTTCCCGACTGAAACGACAGTGGAAGGGACTGCGTTTCTGCCTGGGCCTTGAACTCAGGGTTGGCCAGTGCCGCATCGACAGCCGCGGCCAGCCGGTCGCGGATCTCTTGGGGCACGTCGCAATGCGCCGCCAAGCCGCGCTCGGACGACATGATCACGTCGTATCCCTGCTCGGACGCGGTGGGCAGATCAGGCGCTAGAACCGAGCGCTCCTCGGCAAACTGCGCAAGCGCGCGCATGGCATCCTTGTCGGCGGTCGCATACTCGCCGACATTCAGCCCGATGGCGGTGATGTGGCCACCCAGCAATGCGGTCTTGGCCTCGTTCGCGCCGCCGAACGGCACGGCGGTCAGATCGATGTCCGCAGCCTGCTCCAACTGCAGCAGGGCCATATGCTCGTCCGTTCCCACACCCGTGGTTCCGATCGAGACCGCACCGGGATTGGCCTTGGCATAGGCCACCAGATCGTCAAGCGTCTGATAGTCGGAACCCGCTGGAACGATGAACGTGCCCGGATCTTCGACAATGCGGGCGATAGGGCAGAGATCCGCAGGATCGAAGCGGGGTTCGCGATTGATCTGCATGGTCAGGAAGCCAGGCGTATTCAGCGACGACACGGTGTAACCGTCCGGCCGGGCCTGCGACAGTGCCGTGTAGGTGATCTCACCTGCCGCACCGGGCCGGTTCAGGACGGGAAACTGGGTTTCCAGCTCGGTCTCCAAATAGGGCGCAAGCGTGCGCAGCATGATGTCGGTGCCGCCACCCGGAGCAAAAGCCACGATCATCTCGATGGGGCGGTCGGTGGGCCATTCGGCATGGGCCATGCCGGCCGCAGACGCGAACAGGGCTGCCGCAAGCGACAGGGTCTTGGTGATGGACATTGGTTTCCTCCCTAAGTCCTCGTTTTGGTCGTCAGATGCCTTCTGCAATCTGACAACCCAATCTCTTCAATGCCGCATCCACCCAGGAACGGTCATTGGTCCCCGCCTCGATGGCAGCCATCTGACGTGTCTCCGCGTCCTGCTTGGCGTTCGTTGCGGCATAGACCGTCTCGACCTCGTCATAGGGCACGACCAGCACGCCATCGCAGTCGCCCAGAACCAGATCGCCCGCATGGATCACCATGCCATCGATCGCGATTGGTACATTGATCTCACCCGGACCGTCCTTGTAGGGGCCGCGATGGGTCACACCGGCAGCAAAGACCGGCAGGTTCACCTGTCGGATAGCGTCTGCGTCACGGATCGCGCCGTTCAGAACAAAGCCGGCGACGCCGCGTTTGATCGCATAGGCCAGCATCAGCTCGCCCATCAACGAGTTTGTCACATCGCCGCCAGCATCCACCACGATCACATCTCCCGGTTGTGCCATGTCGATAGCCTTGTGCAGCATCAGGTTATCGCCAGGCCGCGCTTTGACAGTCAGGGCGGGGCCCGCCATCTGTCCGTCGCGATGCATCCGGGTCAGACTCGGCCCTGCTGCGGTCATGCGGCTCATGCTGTCGCTGACATTGGCGACCGGAAGCTTCAGGAACCGTGCGACGACGTCTGCGGCCACGGCGCGCTCACGCGCCAGGATGCGAAATCCAAGGGTCATTGGGATGCCTCCTCAGGCGCTGATCGAAAGTTTGTCTCGGTTCACGATCCGGGTCGCGGATACCGTCCGGCCGGCCAGGACATCGACGATGCCCTGAGCGGCCTCGACCCCGACCCGAAGGTTCGCGGCCGTCGTTACGCCACCGATATGCGGGCTGAGCACCAGGCGCGGCTCGGACCAGAAGGGATGCTCGGCAGGTGGCGGCTCTTGTGCGAATGTATCCAGGCCCGCGCCGAAGATGCGCCCATCGCGCAGGGCATCCGCCAAAGCAGTCTCATCGATCAGGCCGCCACGGGCGGTGTTGATGATGATCGCATCAGGCTTCATCCGGGAAAGACGTTCTGCATTAACCAGGTTTTTCGTGGACGCGGTCAGGGGGCAGTGAAGGCTCAGGATGTCGCAATCGGCGAACAGCACGTCGAGATCCTGTACCTGTTCCACCCCTTCCTCTGCAAAAACCTCCGCGGGTGTGTAGGGATCATATGCCCTGACCGACAGACCGAGGCCCTTGGCAAAGCGGGCGGTCTGTCGCGCGATGGCACCAAAAGCCACGAGGCCGAGAGCCGACCCAGCCAACTCACGTCCCAGAAACCCAGGTTTGTCCCACCGGCCGTCCCTGAGTCCGCGATCCAGTGGGATGACCTTCTTGGCCACCGCGAACATCAAGGCAATCGTCTGCTCAGCGACCGAGACAGCGTTGGCACCTGCAGCATTCAGGACCGGAATACCGCGCCGGGCGGCTGCATCCGTATCAATGTTGTCGACGCCGGCACCGTGCTTTGACACGACCCGCAATCGGGGCGCGGCTGCAAAAACCGCCTCATCCACGCGCCCCATTCGGGCCAGAATACCCACTGGGTCGGTGGCGCGCACGATATCGATCAGCCCGTCACCGGTCGTGTAGGCCGGCACATAGACAGGCTGGTATCCTGCAGCCGTCAGCACGTCGGCCGCGGCCGGGGCCAAGCTAGGCCCCGTGATCAAAATGGTCCGTGTCATGATCCTCCGTCCGCCCCATCAGGCGGCATCTCCTCCATCAGATCATTAGCAACTGACAATCTGAATGAAAGCTGATAAAACTGTTCTTTACATTAAGAAAGTCTTTACACCATGGATACGCGCCAGCTTCGAACCCTTGTTGCCATCGTGGAGCACGGCAGCTTTGCTCGGGCAGCTGAGCGCGTCTCCCTGACACCTTCGGCCGTCAGTCAGCAGATCCAAGCCCTTGAATCCGAAGTCGGCGTCTCCCTGTTCAATCGCGAAAATCGCCCTCCCACACTGACGGCGGCTGGCCAGCAGCTTCTGGAGGCAGCAGGTGAAATTTTGCGGACCGCCGAAAACGCCATCGACGCCATTTCTGGGCGGCGGATCATCGGCACTTTTGCCATCGGATCGGTGCGCACCAGCGCCATCGGCCTGCTTCCCCGCGCGGCAGCCCGTCTGGTCGCGAATCATCCAGGTCTCAAGATCAAGATCCGGGTCGGCTCTTCAGAAGAGCTGCTGCAGGATGTCGTGGCGGGTCGTCTTGATGTCGCGATCATTGCTGAAAACAGCGCATCATCACGCGAGCTGGAGTGGTCGCCGTTTCTGCGCGAGCCACTGTTCGTCATAGCGCCGCCTGGCACAGCGCCCTCCAGTGTTGCCGAGATCCTGACAGCGCATCCCTATATCCGCTTCCGCTCGAACGTGCCGCTGGCACGGCTGATCGAGGCAGAACTGGGACGCATGAATGTGTCACTCTGTGATATCGCCGAAATGGATACGATTTCCGCTGTGACCGCCTGCGTCGAGAACGGGCTGGGGGTATCTGTCGTGCCCCGAATTGCTGTGCGGGATCGCAAGGTCGAGGTCGTCATGCTGCCGTTCGGCGACCCGCCGATCCTTCGCCAGATCGGGCTGTTGCAACGTCCCCGTGGCCCCCGCGCTACCTTGATCGGGGAACTGCACGCCCATCTTGCCGAAGCGGGCGGCGACGATGGCGTGCATCGTACTTCTCCCGGGTAACAACAGGCATCATGTTTCAGGCGCATTTGCACCATTACTGGTTCTGTCCCAAGATTCGAGATGATCTGTTGCATCTTACTTAAAGCCGGCCCTTGGCGCGTCGCTTCAAGGCGCCACAGGGCTCCAAAGCCAACACACCTGATGAGCCCTTATTCGCAGGATCCATCATGCCATGCCGCCACGACCGAGTCGCGGACCGACCGAAGTGGATGAGCAAACCGTGGAGCCACGGCAGTAACTTTCATTCCTGGCAGGTATCCCCATCGCTCGGCCCGGTAGGCCGGAACCGATGTCATCCGATTGGAGATGGAATAATCTCGGTTTCCATTCTTTAGACGATCAGCGATTTGGTGTTGCGGCAGTGACATGAACGCGAACACGCCCCCCACAACGGAAGCAGGTGCGGCAACCAGATCTTCGTAGCGGATGGTCATGACGGCATGCAGATAGGGCAGATCACGTTCCAACTGCGCGTGCGCGTCCAACCAGTGATCGACAAGGTCATGAAAGGGTCGATCCACCCATTTGGCCACGGCCGCCGCGACGGCTTCGGGGTGGCGGACGATGAGAACGAATTGCGAAAGCGGGAACAGCTGTTGGTAAAGTCTCGTGCGGGTCAGGTTCACCGGGGATTTTTCGATACGCCATGGGCGGTCAGGATCGAACCATCGATCCCAATCGTGCTCCAGACGCAGGCGGGTCTGCAAGCGGTCAAGACGATGGCCTTCGATCAGATGATGGTCTGGATCGGTCGCGAAATGCATCGGGCGACCATGTTGCGCCGTGTGGGGTATGGCACCCTGAAGATAGCACCCCTCGTTTTCCGGTACCGGCGCATTCTGGATCGACGCTACTGATCCATGCGATGCGATAAGGCGCGTCAACAGAGAGGTGCCGGACCGGTGCAGCCCCCCGACAAAGAGGTATCGTGGGAAATGCATTGCGACGGTTCCTACACATGGCTTCGTATTCCGGCAGGCCTGCAGCCCCAAAGACCATTAAGCTATAGTCCACCCGATCCTCGCATTCGTTACCGTTGAAAGGTGAACGTGGCGAGTGCCGAACAGTCCGCGTTCACATTTTCCATGCCTTGGGTGACGGCGACTGACATCCGGATCCGCACTGCGTATCGGCTCCTTTCAGATGAACCTACCACGCGGGTCGGGACGTTATCCT
>NZ_BBPH01000049.1 GCF_000787695.1 Paracoccus sp. PAMC 22219
CCTCAAACGACACAGCGTCTACGTGCTCCCAGATAGAACCACCCCGGGACACCGTCGACTATCCAGCGTAGGTGAGACCTGTCGGCCGCCTCAGGCGCAGAATAGAGAGATCATGCTCTAAGGGAGGCCGGACCCACGCCAGCTAAATCCAGTGAGGGCACATCCATCTATGTCGCGCTGAGCGCGTCATATAGCCGTCCCGTCCGGATAACTGACGCGCCTATCCCTTGCGGCTGCCTAGAACCGTTCGGCAATGATCCGGGTGAGCTGCTGATGGTCAGCTTCGAAGTTTTGGCGCTATCCAGAAACGGATTTTAAATTGAGCCAAATGATCGAACCGGGAATGAGGGCGGCATCAGCATCATGTTCCAGCGGACATATGAACTGATCAGTGCTTGCTGAGTTGCTTAAAAAAGGAGGCTGTCATGGCGTCACGTGCCGTCTGGACGGGTCAGCTGCGCCTGTCCCTTGTTGCCATTCCCGTCGAACTTCATGCGGCCACCAAGTCGGGGGCACGGGTGTCGTTCCGGCAGATCCACGGGCCTTCTGGGAAACCGGTCAAGTATGAAAAGACCGTAGCGGGAATGGGGCCGATCAAGGCCGACGACATCCTGAAGGGTTACGATGTCGGGGACGGCGATTACCTGCTGCTTGACCCCGATGAGATCGACGCGATCAAGCTGGACACCAAAAAGACGTTGGAGCTGGTCCAGTTCGTCGATCAGTCCGAGATCCCGCCGCTGTATTACAACAAGCCCTACTACGTCGTTCCGACCGATGATCTGGCCGAGGATGCCTATCGTGTCGTCCGCGACGCCTTGCGTGCCGAGAAGAAGACCGCGCTTGGGCAGCTGACGATGCGGGGGCGGGAATATCTGTGCGCTATCCGCCCCTGCGGCGACGGCCTGCTGCTGGAGACCCTGCGCTACGAGGATGAGATCCGCGAGGCCGAGCCGCTGTTCGCATCCATCGAGGACGCCGCCAGTGACAAGGACCTGCTGGAGGTCGCGACCCAGCTGATCCAGCGCAAATCGTCGCCGTTCAACGCCGAGGCCTTCAAGGATCATTATGACAAGGCGCTGCGCGACCTGATCGAGGCCAAGCGCAAGAACCGTAAGACCCCGCGCGCAAGGCGGGGGACGACGATGGCGGCCGACCCTCAGGCACCAACGTGGTCGATCTGATGTCGGCGTTGAAGGACAGCCTGAAGAAAGATGGCGGCAAGGCCAAGGCGCCGGCCAGAAAGCCCGCCCGCAAGCCCCGGGCCAAGCCGAAATCTGCCTGATGGCGGGTCTGGGCCCCTATCTGGACAAGCGCGATTTCGGGGCCACACCCGAGCCATCGGCCGATGGCACGCCGTCGCGCCTTGGGCTGCGCTATTCGATGCAGAACCATGATGCGAGCCGGTTGCACTGGGACCTGCGGCTGGAATGGAACGGCGTGCTGCTGTCTTGGGCGGTGACCCGCGGGCCGTCCCTTGATCCCGCGGAAAAGCGGCTGGCGGTGCGGACCGAGGATCATCCGCTGTCCTACCTGACCTTCGAGGGCCAGATCCCAAAGGGGCATTACGGTGCGGGCACGGTGATGCTGTGGGATCTGGGCTGGTGGCAGCCGCTGGAGCCTGCCGCCCGGGGTCTGGCCAAGGGCCATCTGAAGTTCCGCCTGCACGGCCAGCGCATGACCGGCGACTGGAACCTGATCCGCATGAAGGGCAAGGCGGCAGAGGCCAAGCGCGAGAATTGGCTGCTGGTCAAGATCGACGATGAGGCCGCCCTCCAACGCGATCCGGTCGCCCGCTACAAGACCAGCGTATCGTCAGGGCGCAGCCTTGCGGCGATCAAGGCGAACAAGCCTGCCGCCTTGAAGGACCATTCCGGCATCCTGCCGCGCCATCATCCCGTGCAACTGGCGACGCTGACCGACGATCTGGCCGATGCCGCGACCCACTGGCACGAGTTGAAGCTGGACGGATATCGGGCGCAGGTGGCGCTTGGCGCAGGCGGGCCGCGCGTCTTCACCCGCGCCGGTCACGACTGGACCGACCGTTTTGCGGACCTGCTTTCCGCCTTGCGCGGGGTGCCCTGCAAATCGGCCTTGCTGGACGGCGAGATCGTCGCAGGCGCCGGGCTGCAGGGTTTTGGCACCCTGCAGGACGCGATCAAGGCGGGTGGACCGTTCCGGTATGTGGCGTTCGACCTGCTACATTTGGATGGACAGGATCTGACCGCCTTGCCGCTGGCCAAGCGCCGCAAGGCCCTGGAGCGCCTGCTTCGCCCCTTGCCGCCGATGGGGGCGCTGACCCTGTCGCCCGTCATCCACGGCGCGGCAGACGAGGCCTTGGCGATGATCTGCGGCGCGGGCGGCGAGGGGGTGATCGCCAAGCGAACCGACGCCCCGTACCGCGGTGGGCGCAGCCGCGAATGGCTGAAGATCAAATGCCGCCGGCAGGGCGAATTCCAGATTGTCGGCTGGCAGAAAAGCACCAGCCGCGGGCGGCCGTTCGCCTCCCTGACCGTGGCCGAACAGCGCGAGGACGGGCTGGCCTACATGGGCAAGGTTGGAACGGGCTTCGATGATGTCACCATGGCCGATCTGGCCCGTCGCATGGCACCCTTGACGCGCAAGACGCCGCCCGTGGATGCCCCCCGCCGCGAGGTGGCGGGCGTCACATGGATCGAACCCGAACTGGTCGCCAAGGTCGACTATGCCGAGACGACCGCGCAAGGCCGGTTGCGCCATGCGGTCTTTCTGGGACTGCGATCGGGCACCCCCGGCCCACGGCACGCCCCCTCGCCATCCGCAGGGAAGGATCGTCCGACCGTTGCAGGAATTTCGATTAGCAGCGGCGATCGGGTGATCTTTGACAAGCCTCGCCTGACCAAGGCCGGTTTGGCGGACTACTATCTGGCCGCAGTCCCGCTGATGCTGCCCGACTTGGCGAACCGACCCCTGTCCCTGCTGCGCCTGCCCGACGGCATGGCAGGCGAGCGGTTCTTTCAGAAGCACCCCGGCAAGGGCTTTCCCGACGCACTGAAGGTTCAGGACATCGAGGATGCCGAAGGCGTCGCCACGCCCTATGCCTATGCCACCGATGCGGCGGGGATCATCGGCGCGGTCCAGATGGGCACGGTTGAATTCCACATCTGGGGCGCGCGCTGCGACCGGTTGGACCGGCCCGACCGGCTGGTCTTCGATCTGGATCCCGACGAGGGGCTGAGCTTTGCCGCGACCCGCCGGGCCGCGCTGGACCTGCACGACCGGCTGGCCGGTCTGGGATTGGCCTCGTGGGCCATGCTGTCGGGGGGCAAGGGCATCCACATCATCGTGCCGCTACGCAGACAGGCCAGTTGGGATACCGTCAAGCTGTTCAGCCGCGGCGTGGCGATGCTGGCCGCCGGATCCCAGCCTGACCGGTTCACCGCCGAGATGTCCAAGGCGAAACGCACGGGCCGCATCTTCATCGACTGGCTACGCAACGAACGCGGCGCTACGGCCATCGCCCCCTTTTCGGTCCGCGCCCGCCCCGGTGCCCCGGTGGCCTGTCCGGTCAGCTGGGATGAGCTGCCGCGCATCCGCAAGGCCTCGGCCTTCTCGACCAGACAAGCGCTCGACCGGGGTTGGGCCGATGTCCTCCCACCCCCACCGCAGGGTCTGACGGCAACGGTGATTGAGGCACTGGATCGCGCCCTGCGCGACATGTCTTAGCTGGGTAACTCGCCTGCTCCATCGAACGCCGCGGCGCGCCACGTTGGTGTGTCAATCGTTTGACGTCCCCCGTCATTATGACCTGCTTCCCGAAGCGTCCCCACCTTCATATAGCGTTTGCTTCACACCGAAGACGCAGGTGACATGAGGATAAGCCGCTTCGACCTTGGCAGACCCGGCATTCAGCCGACGGACAGCCATCTCAGTTCCGAGCGCTCATCTTCCGAAGCTTCCACAAGCTGGCCCCAAGAAGGATGATTGCCATGATGGCGTCCGACTTGGGCGACGGCGCGACTTCCGTATTGTTCCTTGCCGTGGAGACCCCGACCGGACCGGCGGTCCGTGTTCCGTCGCTTTCATGTACCGACTCACCGGGCGGCGGAGTGTCAGCCTTTACAGCGTTGCGCTGACCCATTGGTTCGGGGGCACCGGTGGTCGTGTCCTGCGAGGTCTGCTGTTCGATCTCGGCGTTCAGCTCCGCTCCGGCCAGAACGATGAACGCCGAGAGCCACATCCAGGTCAGGAGCATGATGACCCCGCCCAACGTCCCGTAAGTCTCAGTGTAGTCGTCGAAGTTCTGGACGTAGAGGGAAAATGCCGCCGTGCCCAGGATCCACAGGATCGTGGCGGCCACGGCGCCGACGCTGACCCATCGCCACTTGGGATCGGCGCGCGACGGGCCGAACCGATATATCGCGGCAAGCCCGATCATGGTCAGCACCGCCATCACCGGCCATTTCAGCCATTCGGCGGCAGTTTCCAGTGCCGGCGACAGCGGCAGGAATGCGATGACCGAGGGCAGCACGATTAGCAGCGCGATCCCCACCGCCAGACCCAGGATGGAGCATACCGTGATCAGCAGCGCGCTCAGATACAGCTTGATGAACCCACGGGTCTCCTCCTCGTCATAGGCGATGTTCAGCCCTTCCATCAGGGTCATGACGCCCTTCATGGCACCATAGATCGCGATGGCCACACCGAACACGGCGACAAGGCCCGTTGCAGTTTCGTCTCCGCTGGTGACCTTCAGAACCTGTTCCTGAAGCACCGCCCCGGCGCTTTCCGGGATCAGGGCCATGACCGTGTCCAGCTGGCTGGCGATATCGGCGGGATCCAGGACCAGACCCGCGATGGAAATCAGCGCGGCAAGGGCCGGGAACACCGACAGCAGCGCGTAGAACGCAATGCCCGCCGACACGACAGAGATATGGTCGCTGGCGATCTCGGTCTTGACGCGGAGAAGGATCTGCTTCCATTCCGCCATGGAGAAGCGTGTCGGAGAGGCTGTCCCCTTCTGATCTGTAGAAAGGGTCGTCTTGGTACGGGGCACATGGTTCTCCAGCGCTGAAATGGGTAGGATTGGCAGGTGCGCAAGCTCACGAACCCGTCATCCGTGCTGACGTAAGGCGATCACCGCGACCAGGGTTCCTCTAGCAATTGACGTCCTGCCCGGCCGGTGCTCTGTCGAACCGTCGTGTCGCCGCTGGTGGTCGGCCCAAACCGGGCAACATATGTGCGTCCAGCCTGTCGCCAGGCTCCTGCCGCGACCGGTCGATGCCAAGGCCGGGGCATAGGTGACGTGACATCACCCGGCGGCATACCGGCCTGCAATGTTGCGAAGAACTGGAACAATCGCGGCATCCTCTTGTTGGACCCCTGCTCAATCACCGGTCCAGCGCAGAAAGAAAGCCCGGCCATGCATCCCCATTCTGGCAAAAAGCCCTCGCGACCGTCCAGGTCCGAACCGGCCGATACGCATGAGGCAGCCGGGCATTCCTGATGCGTCGGCACTCCATGCAGATGGGCCTCATGGCTGACAGTACATCGGACGTCACGCTGGACGGGCAGCCGCATCTTCCGTCGACGGCAGGCGACCCGATCGAACCGCGACAGAAACAATCGCAGCGCCGGACCACCGGTGCTTCATAGCTTTGGGAAAGGACTGTCATGCCCCATCATGATCATCTCGACCGCGTCCATGGAAACAACCGGCCGCCCGCTTCCGGTATCGGTCTAGGCGCGGTACTGGGCCTCTTCCTGGCCGCTGCCGGCACCGGCTATCTGCTGACCCGCCAGCCCGAACGGCGACCTGCCGACAACGCCCCCCGGCGCACCGTCAAGCATGGCACGTCGGGTCGCTTTGCGCTGACAGGCCGCACCGTGACCATCGCCCGCCCCAAGGACGAGATCTACGCCTTCTGGCGTCAGTTCGGAAACCTGGCCGGCGTGATGGAGAACGTCCACTCGGTCTCGACCGAGGGCGACATCACCCGCTGGACCCTGCGTGGTCCCGGCAGCGACATCACCCTACGTACCCGCATCACCGAGGACCGCCCCGGAGATGTGATCGCATGGGCCTCGACCGACGGCTCCGACATCGAGACCACCGGCCGGGTGCTGTTCCGCGATGCGCCGGGCAATCGCGGCACCGAGGTCACCGCGCTGATCGCCTATATGCCGCCGATGGGGGCACTTGGCCGGGTCGTGGCCAAGCTGTTCCAGGCCGACCCCGCGATCCAGGGTCGCCGCGACCTGAAGCGGCTGAAGATGTTCTTAGAGACCGGCGAGATCGCCACCCCCCTTAACCGCAGACAGGAGGCCTGATCCATGCGCGCACTCACATGGCACGGCAAGCACGACGTCCGCGTCGAGACGATGCCCGATCCGCAGATCGTCAACCCCCGCGATGCGATCATCCAAGTCACCTCGACCGCGATCTGCGGGTCCGACCTGCACCTGTTCGACGGGGTGATCCCCGGCATGCAGGCGGGCGACATTCTGGGTCATGAGTTCATGGGTCGGGTTGTCGATGTCGGCCCCGGCAGCACGCTGAAGGTCGGCCAACGAGTCGTGGTGCCCTTCACCATTTCCTGTGGGTCGTGCTTCTTCTGCCAGCGGGCGCAGTTCTCGGCCTGCGACAACTCGAACCCCGCCGACAAGCAGGACCTGACCGAAACCATGTTCGGCCATGCGGCCGCCGGCCTGTTTGGCTACAGTCACCTGACGGGCGGTTATCCGGGTGGACAGGCGGAGTATGTCCGCGTGCCGTTCTCCGACGTGGGTCCCATCGTCATCCCCGAAGGCATGGACGACGATGAGGTCCTGTTCCTGTCCGACATCCTGCCCACCGGCTGGATGGCCGCCGACAACGCCGATATCGAACCCGATGACACCGTCGTGGTCTGGGGCTGCGGTCCGGTCGGGCTGTTCGCGATCCAGGCTGCACGGCTGATGGGCGCGGCACGCGTGATCGCCATCGACCATTATCCCAACCGCCTGGCCCTGGCCCGCCGGATGGGAGCCGAGGTGATCGACTCCAAGCAGACCTCGGTGCTGGAGGCGATCATGGAGATGACCGGTGGCATCGGTGCGGACGCGGTCATTGACGCGGTCGGCATGGAGGCGCACGGCTTTGCCTTGGATACCGTGATGGACAATCTCAAGCAGGCCGTCGGCGTCGGTGTGGACAGCGGTCACGCGCTGCGCGAGGCACTGATGGCCGTGCGCAAGGGCGGGCGTGTGTCGATCCCCGGCGTCTATGTCGGCTTCATGGACAAGTTCCCGCTTGGTGCACTGATGCAGAAGGGGTTGCAGCTGCGCACCGGCCAGACCCATGTGCAGGCCTATACCCACGACCTGCTGCGCCGCATTCAGGAAGGTGAACTAGACACGACCTTCATGATCTCTCATCGCCTTCCTCTGGAGGACGCAGCCAAGGGCTATGACGGGTTCCGCTGGAACCAGAACGACTGGACCAAGGTCGTGCTGAAGACGTGACCGACGCGCGCCGGCAGGGATCGACTTCTTAAGACTGCATCCCCGGATCGATGCGCCCTTGGCTTGGCGCGACCATCCGGGGATAGTTTCTCCCATGTCCCTGCCGCACTCCACCTCGCGTTCAGCCGCAACGAGGGTTCCTGCCCCATGGATTGGACGATGGCCAACTTTTTGCGCGCGGCGGCTATCGGGACTGACCTCAGGCTGTCACGCCTTGTACTGAGAATAGCCAAAATTGTTCAGAACTCTTGCCGGTACATTGCCAACGCATCGGCTTGGGTTACTTCGACAGGGTTGTTCATCAGCAATCGCGTCTGCAGCATCGCATCCTCGGCCAGGCGTGGGAGACTGTCCTCCGGGACGTTGCAATCGCGCAGCCGCCGGGGAGCGCCGGAACAGTTCATCAAATCCTCCATGAATTCGACGAATGCCGTTGCGCGAGCTTCGACGCTGGCGCTGGATGCGCGAAGAACAACATCAGTCAGCTCGGCGTAGAGGGGTCCGGCGACCCCCATGTTGTGGCGCAGCACGGGGCCTAGCATCAGCGCATTGGTCAGGCCGTGCGGCAGGTGAAAATGTCCTCCAAGCGGATAGGCAAGGGCATGAACGGCTCCGACGGGACTGTTCGAGAACGCCTGTCCGGCCAGTGTCGCCCCCAACAGCATCGCCTCACGTGCCTGTCTGTTCTGGCCATCGTCGCACGCGGTGATCAGGTTCGCGGCCATCAGGCGCAGGGCTTCCTTTGCCAGGAGGTCAGACAGGGGGTTCTTTCTGAGTCTGCCGGTGAATGCTTCGATGGCATGCACCATCGCGTCGATCCCGGTGGCCGCGGTCTGCAGGGGCGGCAGGCCAATCGTCAGCTGAGCGTCCAGCAGAACGCGATCGGCGTACAGCTGTCGTGCAACGATCCCCATCTTGGTCGTTGCGCCGGTAGTCAGGATCGTAATGTTCGTGACCTCGGAGCCTGTGCCCGCAGTCGTGGGAACCTGGACCAGCGGCACCCGTGCGCCAGTCACCTTTCCGATGCCGTACATGTCGGCCAGTGCCTGGTCCGAGGAGATCATCACGGCGGCAAGCTTTGCAACGTCCATCGAAGAGCCACCGCCAAACCCCATGACGATGTCAGAGCCTGCATCCTTGGCCATCGTCGTGCATGCGGTCATCACATCTTCCGGCGGGTCGGCGACGACATCGTCGAAGACGGTTATCTCGAACCCTGCCGACTGGAGCGATGCCTTGGCGGGATCCAGAAGACCGGACTGATGCAGGAAGCGGTCAGTAACGATCAGCAGCTTGCGCTGCACAAACCACTCCGACAACGATGTCCCAAGGCGCTGCGCGCCGCCCCACTCGACGAGGATTCCAGCCGCCGTGTCGAAATTGAATGGTCCAAGTTTCGAATTCATTACTGCGCCCCCTCCTGAACTAAGTCTTTCACACCTGACGTTCTTGGTGCCGCCTTAAGGATGCATCTCCCGCACAGCGTGCGCCTCCAGACATGCTAAGAATTGACCGCTGCAGGATCTACTCATCTCTCCGCTGCCGGCCCCCCGCCCGACGCACGACATCATCCAGGCCCGACATTGCGGTATCCAGATCGGCCATGATCCGGTCAAGCTGGCCCTCGTCACGTTCCTCCTGCAACTGACCCGATCGATCGCTCGGCTTCAAGTGTCCGCGCGGCCGCTCGCGGTCGGCAAACACACTGCCACGAACCGCCCTTGCCCCTCCCGCATGGCCCATCCGCGCGGCGAGGAAGGGAAGCGCCCAGAACCGGGAGGCGTGACGGGTCTGGAGGAGATATTCTCTGCGCGTCAAGATCACAGGTGAGCCTCCTAGCGGGACAATTGCCCCGTCGATGTGCTTAACCCACTCTCACTGCGCTGCTCTCTCTAAGTATCAGCTGACCGGCCACAAGCACTTTCGTCGGAGCCTGTGTCTGACCGCCGTTGATGACGCCATCGAGCAGGCTGACCGCCATCGCGCCGATCTGGCGTTTCGGGACGTGTATCGTGGACAGCGTCGGGGACAAAAGGCTGCTCATAGGTAGGTTGTCAAAGCCCACGATCGAAACGTCCCCTGGGATGCGATGCCCCAGTTCCTGCAAGGCACGCATCAGGCCGTGGGCCACAATGTCATTCACGCAGAAATAGGCGTGGGCGATACTGTCCTGCGCGGCAAGGTGACGCTTGGCCTCGGCATATGCTCCGTCTCGCCGCGCCGACACGTGCAGGATGTCCTGCTCCCCGACCGTGATGTCCAGCTGCTTGCAGGCCCGCGAAAACCCCTGTTCACGCAGCCGGAAATTTGTCACGTCGGAACGGCTGCCGACGAAACCGATCCGGTCGAACCGGGACGCCTTGAGGTGCGACACGACGCAGAAGACGGCCTGATCGTTGTCCATGTCGACGAAATTCGCGGTCAGGTGCCGGTAATAAGTGTCGATGAACACTACTGGCTGCTGGCCTTGGGACAGCCTGAGGATGTCGTCCTCGGATAATTCGGTCCCCAGGATGATCTGACCCCGCCCGTCACCACCCGTGGCCAGCAGGGCCGCGATGTCCACGCCGTCATGGGCAACCACCTCAAGGTTATAGCCCCTGCGCGTGGCCTCGTGGGACATGCCGTCGATATAGTCAGAGATGAAGTGGTTGTGGTCGCGGTTTACCGTGTCGCCATGCTTTGACACCTTGAGGAAGCAAATCGTCTGCGACGCGTCGGCCTTAGTCTTGGACGACCTGGGAGCATAGGACAGCGCCATTGCCGCTGCCAGCACCCGGTCGCGGGTGACCTGCGTGATGTCGCCCTTGCCGTTCAGAACCAACGACGCGGTCGTTGCCGACACGCCGGCCATGTCGGCCACCTGCCGCAGTGTTGCGGGCTTTCCGACTGGTTTGTCCATGTTTCGCACGCCCCCTCCTCTGGTCGAGATCACCTTCTATACAAGACCGCCCCAAGGCCAAGGCTGCTGTGATCCCCGTTTCGGCAAACCGCGAGGTCCTGACAAATCCGTTGCGTGACTAACAACTTGCTGCTAGCGTTTTACTAAATCAAGCAAATGTTTTACTAAATCCTGGGGAGGAGAAATGGTGAAACGCGATGCGAACCTTGCGGTACTGTGCGTCCTGACCGTCGTCCTGCTGGCCCTCGGCGGGCTGGTGTCCGACGGCGCGTTCCTGTCGTCCTTTAATCTGCAGTCGATGGCGACTCAGGTGCCCGAGGTCGGCCTGCTGGCGATTGGCGTCATGCTGGCGATGTGCGCGGGCAACGGCGGCATCGACCTGTCGGGCATCGCGAACGCGAACATGTCCGGGGTCGCCGCGGGGATATTCGCCATTGCGACAGTCGACGCCGTCACTTCCCCCATGCTGTTCACCGTGATCTTTGCCTTGGGATGCATGACGGTCGGTCTGATCGCGGGCATCCTTAACGGGATCATCATCTCGCGGTTCGCCATTACGCCGATCCTGGCCACCTTGGGAACGCAGATGCTGTTCACCGGCATCGCGGTGGTGCTGTCCGACGGGCGGTCGCTGACCATCGGTTCTCCGGATCCGCTGTATGAACTGGGCAATGGGGTGATCCTCGGGATGCCGATCAGCTTCCTGATCTTCGTTGTGATCGGGACGGTGCTGGCTGCGGTGCTGCGCCTGACCCCATACGGGATGCGCCTGATGCTAACCGGCGCGAACCCCAAAGCCGCGGTCTACAGCGGGTTCCGCGGGGTGCGGATCATCACCACGACCTATGCGCTATCGGGGCTGTTGGCGGGCATCGCCGGGATCATCATCGCGGCGCGCAACGTCAACGTCAAATGGGATTATGGCACATCGTACCTGCTGGTTGCGATCCTGATCGCGGTGATGGCGGGGGTCCGTCCGCAGGGCGGCCATGGCCGCATCCTGAACGTGGTCCTGGCGGCCGTCGTGCTGCAGCTTCTGTCCAGCCTGCTGAACTTCATCGGGCTGTCCAATTTCGTTCGAGATCTGGCCTGGGGCATCCTGCTTCTGTGTTTCCTGGCCGTGGCGCGGTTCGATCTGACCAACCGGATCGCCGCGTTCGCACCTTCCCGGCACCCCCCTCGCGCCGCGGAATGATGGGAGGATGAGGGCTTTCTTCGGAGGAGACAGACAATGACGACCAAACACCGCGCGCTGACGACCGGCCTAAAGGCCGCCCTTCTCACGACCGTGTTGGGTGTGGCAGGCCAGGCGGCCTGGGCACAGGACGGCAAGGCCATCACGACCGTCGTGAAGATCAGCGGTATCCCATGGTTCGACCGGATGGAGACCGGGGTCGCGCTGTATGCTGAACAGCACCCGGAGATGACCATCTCTCAGGTCGGACCCGCGTCGGCGGATTCCGCTCAGCAGTTGCAGATCGTCCAGGATCTGGTGGCGCGGGGCACCGATGCTTGGCAATTGTGCCGATGGACCCCGGTGTCTTGGAGGGGCTTCTGAAGCGCGCTATCGACCGCGGTACCATCGTCGTGACGCACGAGGCCGACAACCAGGTCAACACGATGGCTAACATCGAGGCGTTTGACAACGCAGAGTACGGCACTGCGCTGAACGAGCGGCTGGCGGAATGCATGGGCCAGGAAGGCAAGTGGACGACCTTCGTGGGTTCTCTGGGCAGCCGCACGCACATGCAGTGGGTCGGCGCTGGCGAGGAGAATGCCGCACAATATCCCGGTATGGAACTGGTCGATCCCAACAACGAGTCCTTTGACGATGCCAACGGCACTTACGAGACCGCCAAGGAGATCCTGCGCAAGCATCCGGACATCAAGGGCTTTCAGACCTCGGCCGGGAACGACGTCCTGGGTGTCGGTCGCGCGATCGAGGAGGCCGGCCTGACCGGTCAGGTCTGCCTTGTGGGCACCGGACTGCCGAACCCGTCGGCGGCCTATCTGGACAGCGGCGCCATCACGGCCATCGGGTTCTGGGACCCGCAGAAGGCCGGAATGGCAATGAACGAGGTTGCCCGCATCCTGCTGGAGGGGGGTGAGCTGGAGGACGGCATGGATCTTGGCGTCGAGGGCTATGAGGCGGTGTCGGTCACGCAGGGCGCCGGCGAAGGAAAGCTGGTTGTCGGCAACGGCATGGTGATCGTCGACAAGGACACCTACGCCGAACGCCTATTCTGATCCCGAACCATGACAAGGACCGCCCGGCTGCAGCCAGCCTGCATCCGGGGCGGTCCGACCCCGCGACCTTGTCCCGACGGAGCCTTTTCCGATGACCGAGCCCACCCGTTCCACCCCGCCCTTCCTGCAACTTCGCGGAATCCACAAGCGGTTCGGCGGTGTGCGCGCCTGTCCGGGGTGGACCTGACCATCGAGGCCGGAAAGGCCTATCATCTGCTGGGCGAGAACGGCTGCGGCAAAAGCACGGTGATCAAGATCATGTCGGCGCCCATGCCCCGACCGAAGGCAGCATCCTGCTGGACGGGGAACTGGTCCCCAAGTTGACGCCGATGGCAGCGCTGCAGGCGGGGATCGAGACGGTCTATCAGGACCTGTCGCTGTTGCCGAACCTGACCGTGGCCGAGAACGTCGCCCTTGGCGAACAGCTTGTGGCCGGGCATGGGCGGCTGCTGCGGCTGCTGGACCGGACGCGCGTGCATGCCACCGCCGCCGCCGCGCTTGGCAAGGTGGGCTTGGACCCCGTCGAGGCGCTGTTGAACAGTGTCGTGGGCGATCTGCCCCTGGCGATCCGCCAGCGCGTCGCGATTGCGCGCGCCATCGCCGCCGAGGCGCGGCTGGTGATCATGGATGAACCGACCACGTCGCTGACCCGGCACGAGGTCGAGACGCTGATCGAGGTGGTCAACCGGCTGCTGGATGCGAATGTCGCCGTGCTGTTCGTGACCCACAAGCTGGAAGAGTGCTATCGGATCGGTGGCGACGCCATCGTCTTTCGCGACGGGCTGAGCGTCGCGCAAGGCCCGATAGAGAGCTTTTCCCGCGCCAGACTGGCCGAGCTGATGACCGGGCGCGAGATCGAGGCCGTGCGGTTCCGCACCGGCGCCCCCCAGCCCGAGGTTCTGCTGACGGCAAAGGGGGTGTGCCGCGGACAGGCGTTTCGCGACATCTCCTTCACCCTGCACCGCGGTGAGATCCTCGGGATAACCGGCCTGTCGGATTCGGGTCGGAACGAACTGGCGATGGCGCTGGCCGGTCACCTGTCGACCGACAGCGGCAGCCTGTTTCTGGACGGACAGCCGGTGCGCATCGGATCGCCCTCCGAGGCCATCGACCACCGCATCGGCTATGTCCCCGAGGATCGGCTGTCCGAAGGGTTGTTCATCGAGAAATCCATCTTCGAGAATGCCGTGCCGCTGATCCTGGGGCGGATCGCGGGCCGCCTTGGCCTGATCGACCGCCGCAAGGGCCGCGACGCCGCCCGCGGGATAGCTGCCGGGATGAACCTGAACACTGCCGACATCGACCTGCCGGTCGGCACGCTGTCGGGCGGCAACCAGCAGCGGGTTCTGATCGGACGCTGGCTCAGCATCGATCCGCGGCTGCTGATCCTGCACGGGCCGACCGTGGGCGTCGACGTGGGGTCCAAGGAGACGATCTTTCGCGCGATCCAGGAGATGGCCGGTCGCGGCATCGGTCTGCTGGTGGTCTCGGACGACCTGCCGGAACTGCTGCAGAACTGCGACCGCATCCTGGTGATGAACGCAGGCCGCATCGTCGAGGATCTTCGCGCCACCGAGGTGGACGAGGACCGCATCTATAAATCCATGCTTGCCAGCCAGGCAGAGCTTGCAGAATGACCGTGGTGCCGCACATGACCGACAGTCCATCGACCGACCCCGAACGCCCGCCGACCGCCCGCGTCTTCGCATTCCTGCGCGCCCATCCAGAAGCGGTCAGCCTGATCCTGCTGGTCGCGATCTGCGCGTCGGTCGCCCTCATCAACCCGGCCTTCCTGCAGCCGTCATCGCTGATCGACATGGGGCGGGCCAGTGTCGTGACCGGGCTGTTCGCCTTGGGCGTGTTCACCGTGCTGGCCTCGGGCGGCATCGACGTGTCGTTTCCTGCTGTGGGGGCGGTGGCCATGTACGGGATCAGCACGATGGTGCTGAACGTGTTCCCGGGCATGCCGATGGCGCTGATCGTCGTGCTGTGCGTCGCGACGGGCATCGTGCTGGGCATCGTGAACGGCCTTCTGGTCCATGAGCTGCGCGCGCCCGCGCTGATCGTCACCATCGGCACCCTGTACGTCTTTCGCGGGATCCTGCTGGTGTTCGTGGGAACGGTCTGGCTGATGGAGATGCCGTCGCAGATGGTCGCCTTTGGGCAATGGTCGCTGGTGGACATCACCACGCGCGGCGGCGCCACCGTCAGCCTGCCGGTCTATTTCCTCAGCTTTCCGCTGGCGGCCGTCCTGACCTGGTTCGTGTTCAACCGCACCCTGATGGGCCGCGCCATCTTTGCCGTGGGCGGCAAGGCCGATGTCGCCGCCAGGCTGGGTTACAACATCCGCGCGGTCCAGGTCTTCGCCTTTGCCTTCGCCGGCGGGCTGGCGGGCATGGCCGGGGTCATCCAGGCCTCCGCCAACCGGATGGCCAATCCGTTCGATTTTGCCGGAACAGAGATCATCGTCATCGCGGCCGTGATCCTGGGCGGGGCGCGCATCACCGGGGGCACCGGGTCGGTGCTGGGCACGGTGATCGGCGTCCTGCTGGTGACGGTCGTGAACAACGTCCTGGTTCTGGTCGGCATTCCCAGCACCTGGCAGCGCGTCGTCGTCGGCGCCTTCATCCTCATGGCCGCCGCGTTCTTCGTCCTGCGCGACCGCAAGGCCACCACCTGATACCCGGAGTAGAGCAATGAAGAAATTCCTCAACAATCCCGAAGACTTCGTCGATGAGATGCTGGAGGGCATCTATCTTGCCCATCCCGAGGTGACGCATGTCGGCGACGACCTGCGCTGTTTTGTGCGCACCAATCCGGTGCCCGGCAAGGTCGGGCTGGTGACCGGCGGCGGGTCGGGCCACCTGCCGCTGTTTTTAGGATACGTGGGCGAAAACATGCTGGACGGCGCGGGCGTGGGCGGCGTGTTTCAATCGCCGTCATCCGAGCAGGTGCTGGACGTGACCCGTCATGTCGACCAGGGCGCGGGGGTGCTGTACCTTTACGGAAACTACAGCGGCGATCTGATGAACTTCGACATGGCCGGGGAACTGGCCGATCTGGAGGGCATCAGGACCATGACCGTGCTGGGCCGCGACGATGTCGCGTCTTCGGTCGTGGGCGAGGAACACAAGCGGCGGGGGGTCGCCGGGATCTTCTTTGCCTACAAGGCTGCCGGGGCCGCCGCCGCCGCGATGAAGCCCTTGGACGAGGTGGCGCGTCTGGCCGAAAAGGCCAGCGCGCGCACCCGCACGATCGGCGTGGCCCTGTCGCCCTGCATCGTCCCCGAGGTCGGTCGGCCCAGCTTTCAGATCGGCGCGGACGAGATGGAGATCGGAATGGGCATCCACGGAGAGCCGGGCATCACCCGCAAGACACTGACACCCGCGAACGAGATGGTCGATGAGATGATGGCCCGCATACTCGCCGAACAGAGCTATGAGACGGAAAAGGACGTCGCGGTGCTGATCAACGGGCTGGGGGCGACGCCTCTGGAGGAGCTTTACGTCATCTATCGCCGCACGGCGCAGGTGCTGGATCAGGCCGGTGCGCGGATCAGGCATGTCTTCATCGGCGAGTTCGCCACATCGATGGAGATGGCCGGTGCGTCCATATCGGTCCTGCAACTGGACGACGAACTGCAGCAGCTGATCGCGATGGGCGCGAACACGCCCTTCTTCAAGCATATCGCCCAGTGAGGGAGGGGACGATGGACACGCTGACGTCGCATGACATTCCGCAACTCTTCGCACGCCTTTCCAAGGTGTTTGCAGACCAGAAAGAGGCTCTGATCACACTGGACGGACAGGTCGGCGACAGCGATCTTGGCCTGACCATGGCCAAGGGCTTTGCCGCCGCCGACAAAGCGGTGTCCGAACTCGGCGACGCCCCGATCGAAGCACAGCTGAAGGCAGCCGGTGCCGCAATCGCCCGCGCGGCCCCATCGACGATGGGCACCCTGATGGCCACCGGCTTTCTGCGCGGTTCGGCCTCGGCCAAGGATTGCGACGACCTGAGAACTGAACAGATGGCGCTGTTCTGGCGGGCGTTTCGCGACGGCGTCGCGCAGCGGGGCCGCGCGCAGGTGGGCGACAAGACGGTCCTGGACGTGCTCGACCCGATCGCCATGAGCGTCGAGGCCGATGCCAAGGCGGGCACGGGGCTGTCGACGGCGATGGACAACGCGCATGCCGTCGCGGTCGACGCATTGGAGCGGACCAGGGACCTGGTGGCCCAGCACGGCAAGGCGGCGGCGTTTCAGGAAAAGACCCGCGGCATCCAGGATGCCGGCAGCACCGTTGCGGTCATCCTGATCCAGACGATGGCGGATTTCGTCAGCCATGGCGCGGCACGGCCCGTCGGAACCTGAATTCAAGACAAGGAGAGCGGCATGCAATACCGGATCATGGGGCGCAGCGGATTGAAGGTCTCGGCCTTGTCCATGGGCACTTTTTCGTTCGGCGGCCGGGGGCCTTTTGCCGCCATCGCCAGCCAAGGCGTGACCGAGGCCGCACGGCTGATCGATTGCTGCACCGATCACGGGGTCAACCTGATCGACACGGCGAACATGTATTCGACGGGCCTGTCCGAGGAGATCGTCGGCGAGGTGCTGGCGGACCGCAGCCCGGACATCCTGATCTCCTCCAAGGCGCGGATGAGGATCGGGGACGGGCCGAACGACGAAGGCGCCAGCCGCTGGCACCTGATCCGCGAATGCGAGCGATCGCTGAAGCGGCTGCGTCGCGATCATATCGACATCTACCACATCCACGAATGGGACGGCCAGACCCCGGTCGAGGAGACGATGGAGGCGCTGGACAGCCTGACACGACAGGGCAAGATCCGCTATGCTGGCTGTTCGAACTATACGGGTTGGCAGATCATGAAGTCGCTGATGGCCAGCGACCGCGGCCATTTCCAGCGCTTCGTCACCCAGCAGCTTCATTACACTCTGGAAGCGCGCGAGGCGGAATACGAGCTTTTGCCGCTTTCGGTGGACCAAGGCATCGGCGTCACCGTCTGGAGCCCGCTGGCGGCGGGCCTTCTCAGCGGCAAGCACACGCGGCAGCAGCCTGTGGCACCCGACAGCCGGCAGGCCCGCGGCTGGTCCGAACCGCCCATCCGGGATCAGGAGCGTCTGTGGCGGATCGTCGATGTCCTGAACGACATCGCCGCCGCACATGACGTTGAGGCCGCGCAGATCGCCCTAGCTTGGACGCTGACGCGACCCGCTGTTGCGTCCCTGGTCGTTGGCGGAACCTCAACCGCGCAGTTCGAGGCGAACTTTCGGGCTCTGGACCTGACACTATCGCCCGAAGACCTTGCACGTCTGAATGCGGTCAGTCGCCCGCCCCAGATCTATCCGCTTTGGCACCAGTCGCAGTTCGCGTCGCCCCGGTTCGGACCGGCGGACAAATCGGTCGACTTAGAAACTGGAAACCCCTGATTGGGTACGAGATCGCCAGCCAAATTCACATCCTAGACGACAGCAAACCCGACATGCTCGATATGCTCGATATGCGCCATTATTGAGGACGCGCACTAGGCATCTTTTGAGGCCAGCGTGAAATGGGCCGTAAAAAACTGTCCCCCTACGTGTTACGCATGGCGTGAGCAGTTACTTCTTCCGTATGCGAGGTCTCCAGCCTACGCTCATGGCAAGGCTGCAACGGTAAGAAAATCATGAAGGACGTCATTGAATCGCAAGGTCGATTCCACATTGACGATATGCCTCCCAGGCAGGGAGACATGCTTGCCATTGGTAACACCGGCGGCGAGCACTTCGAGGTCAGCGGGCGGACAGACCGGATCATCCCCCCCTGATATTGCCAGCACGGGGTTCTTGATATCATAAATCTGTTTGCGGAAATCTGCACGGGCCAGCGCTGCGCAGCATCCCATGTATCCGTCGACAGATGTCTGTTCAAATTGGCCAAGAACTGCCGCGGCGGCATCAGGATGAACCTGCCGAAACTCCGGCGAGAACCACCGATCAGCTGTCGATGTGATCAGAGGGCTTAAACCGTTCTCGGTGACGTCTGCAATCCGGGAGGTCCAGCTGTCCACGGTGCCGATGCGGGCAGCAGTCGCGCACAAAACGATGCGGTCTAGACGTTTGCCAGCATGGATCGCCAGCCACTGCCCCGTCAGCCCACCGATCGACAGGCCGCAGAAATGGGTGCGATCGATGCCCATGGCATCCAGCAGCATGATGACGTCTGACCCCAGGTCAGCCATCTCATAGGGGGCTGGTGGGGCCTCGGACCTTCCATGGCCCCGTCGGTCGTAACGCAGGATTTGGAAATCCGACTTTAGATCCGCAATCTGCGCGTCCCACATGTGCAGATCGGTGCCGAGAGAGTTGCAGAAGGTCAGCCAAGGCTTGTCTTCCCCTGCCCCATCGATGCGGTAATGCAGGTGGTGCGTAGGAAGGTTCAGGTATGGCATGGCGTAATCTCCAAAAGAAAAGACGCGCAGCCTAACGACTGCGCGCTATCAGATGATCTTCAGACTGTCGCCAACTGCGCCCTTTCGGTGCTGCGGGCATTGCTGAGGGCAAAGACCATCATCGCAAGAGTCGCGATGGCAGCGGGCAGCGCGAAGATCAGGAAGTTCTGACCCAAGGGCAGTTCCTTTGCCAACAGCACCCCGCCCATCGTCGGTCCGACGATGGCGCCGATGCGACCCACACCGGACGCCCAGCCCAGCCCCGTCGAACGCACTGACAGATTGTAGAGCTGCGCGACGCTGGCATAGAGCAGGATCTGCGTCCCGATGGTGGTCGCACCTGCGACGAAGATCAGCGCGAACAGCAGCCCCGGTGCCGGATTGACGCCGATCAGCGCGATGGACAGTGCGGCCGCCGCAAAGAAGCCCACGACGACACGCGGCAGGCCGAACCGGTCACCCAGCCTGCCGCCCATGATCGCGCCGGCCATGCCGCCAAAGTTCAGAGAGAACAGGCTGAGCAGGCTGGCGCGTTCGGCATAGCCCGCTTCTTGCAGAACCTTGGGCAACCAGGAGGACAGCAGGTACACCAACAGCAGGCAGCAGAAGAACGACAGCCACAGCATCAGCGTCCGCAGCAGCCGACCATGCCGGAACAGTTCGGCGACCGATGCCGAGGCGCCCTTGACCTCGGTAAAGATCAGTCGGTCGTCGGCGGCCAAAGGCGTCGCGGGATTGATTTTGGCGAAGATGCGCTTCGCCTCTTCCTGCTTGCCCTGCTTGATCAGAAAGCCAAGAGACTCCGGCAGCTTCCACAGAATCAGCGGCAACAGCAGCAGCGGCACCGCGGCGATGAAGAACATCGGCTGCCAGCCGAAGCTAGGGATCAGGCCGATGCCCAGCCCCGCCGCAACCATACCGCCCACCGAATAGCCCGAGAACATCAGCGCGACCATCGTGCCGCGCAGACGCTTGGGTGCATATTCGTTCATCAGCGCGACCGCATTGGGCATCAGGCCGCCACAACCCAGGCCTGCGATGAAGCGGAAGAATTTGAACTGTCCGGGTGTGTCGGCGAACCCCGTCAGAACCGTGGCCGAGGTGAACAATGCAAAGCTGATGGCCACGCCCTTCTTGCGACCGATCCGGTCGGCAAGGGGGCCCAGGATCAAGGCGCCGAACATCATGCCGAACAGTGCCCAGGCCTGAAGCGCGCCCGCCTGCGGCTTGGTCAGACCCCATTCCTGGATCAGCGTCGGCAGCACCGTGCCTGCCACGAACACGTCGTAGCCGTCGACCACCAACAGCGTGCCGCACAGCGCGACCACCAGCCACTGAAATTGCCCGAACGGACTTTGGTCAATGGCCTCATTCACGTCTATCGTACGCATTGTCGTTCTCCTCCCTATTGTTGTTTCGGTGTCAGCCCTCGTCGCCTCCCGCGACGGAAAGGACGGAACCGGTGATGTAGGATGCCTCGTCAGACGCCAGGAACAGGATTGGCGCGGCCTGTTCGTCGATGGTCCCGTAGCGTTTCAGGACACTCGACCCGGTCACCTGTTCGACGACTTGCGCCATCCATTGCCGCTCATCCGGGCTGTCGCCTGCGGCATTGCGGGGGATGCGGCGCGGGGGTGCCTCGGTTCCGCCAGGGGCGGTGGCCACGACGCGGATGTTCTGGCCAGCCACCTCCATTGCGAGGGATCGCGTGATCGCGTTCACGCCTCCCTTGGCCGCCGAGTAGGGTACCCGATGGATGCCGCGTGTCGCGTTCGACGACACGTTGACGATGGTGCCGCCGCCCCGCGCGGCCAGATGCGGCAGGACCGCATGGCAGCCATACAAAGTCGGCATCAGCGACCGGCGGATCTCGGCGTCGATCTGGTCGGGTTCGAATTCGGCCAGCGGGCGCATGCGGATCGCACCGCCCACCACGTTGATAAGAATGTCGATGCCGCCAAAGGTATCGGCGGCATTGCGCATGGCGGCGTTCGCCCCTGCCCAGGTCTCCAGGTCGGCAATAAAGCCTGCGGCATCTCCCTGGGCCTCGGCCACGACCTCTGCCAGGAAATCGGCCCGGTCCACGAACAGCACGCTGGCACCCTCGGCTGCAGCGCGTAGCGCCACCGCACGGCCGATGCCCTGGGCCGCGCCGGTGACCACGATCACCTTGCCCGCAAAGCGTCCGGCAAACACCGCGGCAGTCATGCGCTGGCCTTCAGCGGAGAGTTCGGCGTGAACTTCTCATAGTGAAAGCTGGCCGGTTCGACCTTGTGGTCGTTGAGATATTGCCTGACGGCATCGACCATCGGCGGGGGACCGCACAGATAGATGTCAACATCGCCGGCCGCCAGCATCTCCTCCGGCATGTGTTGGGTCACCCAGCCCGTGCGCGGGTGATCCGAGGCCGGATCGGCAATCACAGTCGCGACGGTCAGGTTCGGCAGCCGCTTGGCCAGCGCCATGATGCGGTCCACCAGAACAAGATCCAGATCGCGCGTCACGCCATAGATCAGGTGGATTTGGCGTCGCGAGCCGGCACGCGCCAGAACCTCCAGCATCGACAGGAACGGCGCCAGCCCGGTACCGCCTGCCAGACACAACAGCGGACCGTCGCCCCCTCTCAGGTAGAAGCTGCCCATCGGGCCGGTCAGTTGCAACGGGTCGCCCGGCTTGGCGCGCGACAGCCAGGTGCTCATCACCCCACCGGGGATCTTCTTGATCAGGAAGCCCAGCTGGCGCTCGCCCGGCGCGGTGCTGAAAGAGTAGGACCGGTGGGTGCCGCTGCCGGGCACCTCGATATTGACGTATTGACCCGGCAGAAACGCAGGAGCCGTGGCCGTATCATCCATGGTCAGTTCCAGGACGACGGCGGCATCATGATGCGGCTCGATCCGGGACACCGTGGCCGCGAACGCCTGCTGGCCCGTCTTGCAGGCCTGCGACGTGGTCGGCACCGACAGCACGCAGTCGGACGATGGCACCATCTGGCAGGTCAGAACCAGCCCCTGCCCCGCCTCGTCCTCGGTCAGGGCGTCTTCGATGAAGTCGTCGCCCATATCATAGGCGCCGCTTTCGGCGCGGCACTTGCAGGTGCCGCAGACGCCGTCGGAACAGTCCATCGGCAGATTGATCTTGTTTCGGAAAGCCGCATCGAGAACCTTCTCTCCGGGCTTGCAGTCAACGAAGCGGGTGACCCCGTCCTCGAAGTTCAGGGCTATGGTGTAGCACATGGTCGCCTCCTCCTTGCGGTTGTGCGGGATCGGCGGTCAGACGTGATAGACGTCGATGACCTGGCGGATGTAGTCGTTCTTCAGGACGATCTTCTTGGCGGCGATGCGCAGACCGTCCCTGTCCCGCCGCAGGGTGACGAACATGGTCCCGAAGAACTGATCCGTGGCCTTGTAGCGGTGGTTCAGCGTGTGGAAGTTGTAGCGGACATCGACCTCGTCGCCTCGATCGGCCACCACCTCGACGTTCTGGACCGCGTGACTGGTGCGCGGCTCTGGTGTGGATGCGCCGGAGCGTTCCGTCTTGATGCGGAACACACGGTCTTCCAGCCCCTCGCGGTTCGGATAATAGATCAGCGAGATCTCGGACTGAGGATCCTCAGTCGTCTGGTCATTGTCGTCCCAGGCCGGCATCCAGTAGGAGGCATCGGACGCATAGCAGGTCAGCCACTCATCCCATTGCCGGTCATCCAGCAGTCGCGCTTCGCGATAAAGGAACGCGCAGATCGCGTGATGATCGATGCTCATGCCATCTCTCCCGTCTTCTCGCTGGACAGGGCATCGCGCATGACGCGGGCCCAGTATTCGTGCTGGCAGACGAACAGCCCTTCGTCCTCGCTGCGCTCTCCAGAGATCAGCGGGTTCAGACCCATGCGGCGGGCATTGTCGTCCGCGCCGTGGATCCACAGCGGCGCACCACGCGACATGTCGTTCCACAGCGGCGCGCTGCCGGCATAAGCGGTCTGGCAGGCACGGAATTCCTCCAGGTCGTCCGACGTGCCCATGCCGGACACGTTGAAGAAGTCCTCGTACTGGCGGATGCGGGTGGCGCGGTCTTCGGCACCTTCTCCCTTTGGTGCGAAGCAGAAGATGGTGACCTCGGTCCGGTCCACCGACAGCGGTCGGACTACGCGGATCTGAGTGCTGAACTGGTCCATCAGGAAGACGTTCGGATAGAGGCACAGGTTGCGCGTCTGGTTGACGATGAAGCCAGCCTTGTCCTCGCCCAAGCGGGCGGCAATCTCGTCGCGGCGGTTGAAGACCGGGCGCACCTCGGGATTGGCAGTGTTGGTCCACAGAAGGATATGGCCGTTGTCGAACCCGTAGACGCCAGCCTTGGATTTGCTCCAGCTGTTGGCATCGACCGCCTTGGTGCCGGTCTCGCTGCGGCGGTCCATTGTGGTGGCATAGTTCCAGTGGACCGAGCTGACGTGATAACCGTCGCAGCCGTTTTCCATCTGCAGCTTCCAGTTGCCGTCATAAATGTAGCTGGAATTCCCGCGCAGCACTTCCAGCCCCTCGGGGGCCTGGTCGACGATCTGGTCGATGACCACCGTGGTTTCGCCCAGGTAGTCGGTCAGTGGCACCACATCGGGGTTCAGGCTGCCGAACAGGAAGCCACGATAGCTTTCGAACCGGGCTACGCGGGTCAGGTCGTGCGAGCCATCGGTGTTGAACTGATCGGGATACTGGGTGGTCTTGGCATCCTTGACCTTCAGCAGCTTGCCGGTATTGGCAAATGTCCAGCCGTGGAACGGACAGGTGAAGCTGCCCTTGTTGCCCTGCTTGCGGCGACACAGCATTGCACCTTTGTGGGCACAGGCATTGATGACCGCGTTCAGCGTTCCGGTCTTGTCACGGGTGATGACGATGGGCTGGCGGCCGATCCAGGTGGTGTAGTAGTCGTTGACGTTGGGGATCTGGCTCTCATGGGCCAGATAAACCCAGTTACCCTCGAAGATGTGCTTCATCTCCAACGCGAACAGATCCTCGTTCGTGAAGATGTCACGGCGGCAGCGGAATAGCCCGGCCTGGGCGTCGTCCTGCACGGCTGTCGCCAGCAGGGTATCCAGATCGCGGGCCTTGTCGATGATCGCAGACATGCGTGGTCCTCCCCCAGGGGATGCGCCGGATACGGGCATGCCCTGCTCAGATGTCATTGGTGAAAGATGGATGCGGATCGAGGCAGCCGCGTCGGGTGGCTGCCCGCAGGGTTCCGTCAGGCTGCGGCGCGGCGGCGCTGTTCGTTCAGTTGGTTGTCGACGCCGTCGACGAGGGCCGTCAGGTGGATGTCAAAGGAGATTTCGGCAAAGGGGCCGGTCAGGTTGTTTGCGGTGATGCTGTCCGCATCGGTCCGTTCGATGACATGCGGCACCAGACCGTCGCGGGTGGCATATGCGAAATCGTCGTCGATCAGCGGATCACCCTCAATGTTGATCTGTGTGGTCAGCTTGCGGTGTCCCTCTCCGCTGACGAAGAAATGGATATGGGCGGGGCGCTGGCCGTGCCGTCCAAGCGCAGTCAGCAGCGCCTCGGTCGGGCTGCCAGGGGGAACGCCATATCCACTGGGCAGGATGCTCTGGAATTTGTAGCGGCCCTGGGCGTCGGTGACGATGGTCCGGCGCATGTTGAAGGGCGCCTGCTGGCCCGTCGGGTCAAAATGCGAATAGAAACCGCGCGTATCGCAGTGCCAGACCTCGACCTTGGCGTCCACCAGCGGCTGGCCGTCCGCACCATGGACCGTACCGTGCATGATCAGCGTATGGCCGTCCGTGTCACGCCCGTCATCCAGCCTCGCAAAACCCACCGATTCCGGAGCGCCCGCGACGTAGAGCGGACCCTCGATAGTGCGCGGCGTCGGGTTCTCGATCCCCAAGGCTGCGTCGATGGCGTCCAGCCGTTCGTCCATAAAGTGATCAATCCCCAGGCCGGGAGAGACGAGCCCCGCTTGCCCAGCTGCGCCCAAGTCGTTCAACCAGGCTACACCCTGCCAGTATTCGTCGGGGGTGATATCCAGATCGTCGATTGCCTTGAACAGGTCAGACATCAGGCGGTGCACGATCTGCTTCATGCGCGGATCGCCATCCTTGTTGTTCAGGCCGCTCAGCTCGTTCAGGAATTCCTGGACGTCGGGTCGGTTGAAGATGGTCACGGTCATTGGGTTCTCCTCCTGGATTCTTTTGGAAACTGGGTCGCGGGGCTCCCTCCCCGCCGTTGGGCATGACTAGCGGTCGTCCTCTCTGATGGCCGAGGGATGGCGCAGCAGTGGCGTGACGCTGATCTCCATGAACGGGAACAGCGGCAGGCCGGACAGGACCTGGTGCAACTCGTCATGGTCGCGCACGTCGAAGATGCTGCAGTTCGCGTATTGTCCGGCGATCCGCCAGATATGGCGCCACTTGCCGCTACGCTGCAGATCCTGGGAATAGGCCTTTTCCTGCGCAAGGATCCGGGTGGCCTCTTCGGACGCAAGGTCCCGGGGAAGATCGACCGTCATGATCACCTGGTACAGCATCGTCACACAACTCCTTTGGGCAGGCTGATCGTCTTGCGCAGTCCGTCGCGCGCGAAGAACGCCACGCGGTCCTCGTCCAAAGACAGTCCGAGACCGGGGCCGGCCGGAACCGTCAGCTCGAAGTCGCTGTAGTCCAGCGGCTCGGTCAGGATTTCTTCGGTGAGCAGCAGCGGTCCGAACAGTTCGGTCCCCCATTGCAGATTGGCGAAGGTCGAGAACGTATGGGCCGAAATCACCGTGCCCACCGCCCCCTCCAGCATCGTGCCTCCGTAAAGACCGATCCCCGCCGCATCGGCGATAGCCGCCACGCGCAAGGCGTTGAACGCGCCGCCGCTTTGCTCCAGCTTGACCGCATAGACGTCCGCACCCTGCACACGTGCGATCTCGAACGCGCTTTCGGGTCCGGTCAGTGATTCATCGGCCATCAGCGCGATCGGAAAGCGGCGCACCAGCCGACCCATCGCCGCGCTTGAGGCCACCGGTTGTTCGACCAGCACGCAGCCTGCATCGGCCAGCGCCGCCATGCCAAACGCGGCCTCCCCTTCGGACCAGGCCATGTTCACGTCGACGCGGATGGACGCCCTGTCGCCAAGCGCCTGCCCGATGGCCGCGACATGGGCAATATCGTCGCGCAGCGCCCGCGCACCAATCTTCAGCTTGAAGACACGGTGGCGGCGCAGGTCCAGCATGCGCTCGGCCTCTGCGATGTCGCGCGCCGTGTCGCCCGAAGCCAGCGTCCAGGCCACGGGCAGGCGATCCCGCCGCCGCCCGCCAAGCAGTTCGCTGACCGGCAGGCCGAGACGCCGACCATGGGCGTCCAGCAGTGCGGTCTCGACCGCGGACTTGGAAAAGCGATTATCGCGGACCATCCTGCCGATCCGCGCCATCAGCGACTGCACGCGGGTGGCATCCTGACCGATCATCAGCGGCGCGAACCACGTGTCGATATTGGTCTTCATGCTTTCGGGGCTTTCGCCGCCATAGGCCAGACCGCCGATGGTTGTCCCCTCGCCGACGCCAACGATACCGTCGCTGCAGTGGACGCGGACCAGCATCAGAACCTGACCGTTCATGGTCGCAACCGACAGCTTGTGCGGCCGGATGGTCGGCAGATCAAGGATCACCGCCTCGACCCGCGTGACGACGGGGGCGGCGGTGGTGGTGGAAGCGAGGGGGGCGAATGACTGGTTCATGAGGCCAAAATGCCTCCCCCACGGCGCCCCGTCCAACACCGTTTTGGTTTGAAACCATACCGTTTGGGTATTATGATCCGTCAAGTATCTAGGAATACCGTGCTGCTGCGGTGCAGAATACTTTGCGTGAAGGAAAGGACCCGATGGACCTGCGTCACTCCGTTACTTTGTCGCTGTCGCGAGAGAGCGCAACTTCACCCGTGCCGCGGAACAGCTGAACATCGCCCAGCCACCGCTGAGCCGGCAGATCCAGTTACTGGAGGAGGAGCTGGGCGTCGTCCTGATCACCCGCACAAGCCGGCCCGTGAAGCTGACCGACGCCGGACGGCTTCTCTATGAACAGGCCTTGCAGGTCCTTGGGCGCGTGGACCAGATGAAAGACGCCACACGGCGGGTGGGCATGAACCGCAATCGGGTGCTCTCCATCGGCTTCGTGGCCTCGACGCTGTATGGCGGGCTGCCGGTCCTGGTGCGCAAGCTGCGCCAGAATGCACCGGAACTGGATATCCAGTTGCTGGAGATGCTGTCGATCCAGCAGGTTTCTGCATTGAAAGAAGGCCGCATCGATATTGGGTTTGGCCGCATGCGCCATAACGATCCAAACGTCGTCGCCACGACCCTGCGCGAGGAGCGTCTGGTTGTCGCGCTGCCACAGGACTCGGTGCTGGCCCAGGACGAGGGCCCGATCCGGCTGTCCGTCATCGCGGACCAGCGGTTGATCGTCTATCCGAAGGAGCCGCGTCCCAGCTATGCCGACCAGGTTCTCAGTTTGCTGCAGGAGGAAGAGATCCGTCCCCACGATGTCCTGGAAGTCCGTGAGATCCAGACGGCGCTTGGGCTGGTCGCTGCGGATTCTGGGGTCTGCATCATCCCGTCATCCGCGAGGCAGATGCGGTCTGATGTCCGCTATCGTGTCATCGACAGCCCTCGTGCGACGTCTCCGGTAATCATGAACCATCGGGCTGGCGATACATCCCGCTATCTGGACCTGATCCGGCGCCTGATCCGCGAGATGTATGCCGAAAAACCCGCATGGCTGGCGGCCAACAACTTGGCCGCCCCGGACCCGGACCCCTGACGTCAGACCCGTTGCAGGGCGATCGCGATGCCTTGGCCCACGCCGATGCACATCATCGACAGGGATCGCCTGCCGCCGGTGCGGGCCAGTTCCAGCGCCGCCGTGCCGGTGATGCGCGCGCCCGACATGCCCAGGGGATGGCCAAGCGCGATGGCGCCGCCATTGGGGTTCACGCGCGGGTCATCGTCGGCAGTGCCCAGATCGCGAAGGGTCGCCAGACCTTGGCTGGCGAAGGCCTCGTTCAGCTCGATCACGTCGAAGTCGGTCTGGCCCAGCCCCAACCTGGCCATCAGCTTGCGCGCGGCGGGTGCCGGACCAAATCCCATGATCCGCGGCGCCACGCCCGCGACGGCTCCGCCCAGGATACGGGCGATGGGTGTCAGCCCGTGTCGGCGCGCGCCTGCCTCGGACGCGATGATCAGCGCTGCCGCACCGTCATTGACGCCAGAGGCATTGCCCGCCGTGACCGTCCCTCCCTTGCGGAAGGGCGCCTTCAAACCTGCAAGGGTCTCCAGCGTCGTTTGGCGCGGGTGTTCGTCGCGATCGACCCGGTTAGGGTCGCCCTTGCGCTGCGGAATCAGCACCGGGGTGATCTCTGCGTCGAACCGACCATTTCCCTGAGCCACGGCGGCTTTTTGCTGAGAGCGCAACGCGAACGCGTCCTGGTCTGCGCGGCTGATCCTGAAATCCTCGGCGACGTTCTCGGCCGTCTCGGGCATTGAATCGACTCCGTATTGCGCCTCCATCAGCGGGTTGACGAACCGCCAGCCGATGGTGGTGTCGTGAACGGATGCGCTGCGCGAGAACGCCGTTTCGGCCTTGGGCATCACGAAGGCGCGCGGGACATGCTTTCGACACCGCCGGCGATCATCAGATCCGCCTCTCCGGCGCGGATGGCGCGGGCGGCGGCGATGACCGCGTCCATGCCCGACCCGCACAGCCGGTTGATGGTCGTCCCGCCAACCTCAACCGGCAGGCCTGCCAGCAGCAGCGACATGCGCGCTACATTGCGGTTGTCCTCGCCCGCTTGGTTGGCGCAGCCGAAGATGACGTCATCGACCGCCTGCCAGTCGACACCCGCATTGCGCGCCATCAGCGCCCGCAGCGGAACGGCCCCCAGATCGTCGGCCCGGACCGACGACAGCGCACCTCCGAACCGGCCAATGGGCGTGCGGACATAGTCGCAGATATAGGCTTCGGTCATCTCATACCTCCGGAACGGTCAGGTCGGTCGCGGCACCATCCATATGCAGCAGGGCGCCGGTGAGCGATTGCAGAGCCTCAAACGACAGGGCGGCGAGCTTTTCGCGCAGAACGAACCGACCGCCCTCGATGTCGATGACCGCCAGCGAGGTATAGACCCGCGTCACGCAGGCCACCCCGGTCAAGGGCAAGGTGCAGGCTTCAACCAGCTTGGGCTTGCCGTCGCGGGTCACATGGTCGGTGATGACCGCCACACGCTTGGCCCCATGGACCAGATCCATTGCGCCGCCGACGGCGGGCACGCCCTTGGGGCCGGTTGACCAGTTTGCCAGATCGCCGTTCTGTGCGACCTGATAGGCCCCCAGGATCGCGACATCCAGATGCCCCCCGCGCACCATCGCAAAGCTGTCGGCGTGGTGAAAGAACGCGGTGCCGGGCCGGATCGTCACCGCCTTCTTTCCGGCATTGATCAGATCCCAGTCCTCCGCGCCCGCCGCGGGGGCCTCGCCGAAGCCGAGGATGCCGTTTTCGGTATGAAAGATCGCCTGGCGCCCGGTGGGCTGGAAGCGGGCGACCATTTCCGGAAATCCGATGCCCAGATTGACATAGGCTCCGTCGTGGATGTCCTGTGCGGCCCGCCACGCGATCTGCGCATTTGTCAGCTTGTCAGTCATACCGCCACCTCCGGGTATCGCGCCCCTGCGCGGTTCAGGTCCTCTTCCTGCGCCGGGTCCGGCACGTGGATAATCCCATCAACAAAGATTCCCGGCGTGATCACCGCCTCCGGGTCGATATCTCCCGGCGCGACCACATGGCTGACCTGCACGATCGTCCGCATCGCGGCCATCGCCATCAGCGGCGCAAAGTTGCGCGCGGCCATCCGGTAGGTCAGATTGCCCAGGTGATCCCCGGCCTCCGCCTTGATCAGCGCCACATCGGCTTTCAGCCAGCGCTCCTGCACATAGGACCGGCCGTCGAATTCGGCCACGGGCTTGCCCTGCGCCAGGTCGGTGCCGAACCCGGTGGGGGTGTAGAAGGCCGGGATGCCCGCCCCGCCTGCGCGGATGCGTTCGGCCAGCGTTCCTGCGGGACCAGCTCAAGGTCGATCTGCCCGGCCAGATAGCGCTCGGTGAACACCACCGGGTCTGCCGAGCGCGGAAAGGAACAGATCATCCGGGCCACCATGCCCTGCTCGATCATCGCCGCGATGCCGACATGACCGTTGCCGGCGTTGTTGTTGATCACCGTCAGGTTTCCGGGGCTACCGGTCGTCACAAAGCGGTCGATCAGGGCGTGGATGAGTTCGATCGGCGCGCCGGAGCCGCCAAACCCGCCGATCATTACCGTGGCACCGTTCGCGATTTGGGCCGTGGCCGCCGCCAACGTCGAGATGCGTTTGTCCATGAATGCTCCTCCGTATGGGGAGGGCTTACGGCGCGATAACAAACAAAGCTATCAGGTTTGGTCACATGTTGAGTTTTGTTCGGGCTGCGATTATTTCTGATCGCATGGCGAACAGAACTGACATCATCGGATCAATGGGCAAGGGACTGCAGGTCATCGAAGCCTTCGGCGCCGAGCGACCCCGCATGGCGATTTCCGAGGTGGCGGAGGCAACCGGCTTGGATCGGGCCACCGCCCGGCGCTGTCTGCTGACCCTGCACGAGTTGGGCTATGCTGATTACGACGGGAAGTTTTTCACCCTGACTGCGCGGGTGTTGCGCCTAGGCATGGGGGCTTGGCAGCGATGCCCTTGGCGCAGCTGGTCCAGCCTTGGCTGGACCAGCTGTCCGACCGGATCGGGCAATCGACATCCGTGTCGATCCTGGACGGCACCGAGATCGTCTATCTTGCCCGCGCGGCGCAGCGTCGGGTGATGTCGATCGGGCTGATGCCCGGATCACGCCTGCCCGTGCATTGCACTTCAATGGGGCGCGTCCTGCTGGCCGCCCTGCCCCGCGATCAGGCCCTGACGCTGATCATGACATCCGATCTGACGCCCCGGACCGCCCACAGCCTGACCGACCCCACCGAGATCATGGACCGGATCGACACTGCCCGTGTAGACGGGTACGCCGTCATCGATCAGGAGGTGGAGCCGGGACTGCGTTCCATCGCCGTCCCGCTGTATTCGGTGCATGGCCGGGTCATCGCCGCGGTCAATACCGGGGTCGCCGCGGTTAATGCCGATGCCGTGGATCTGGTCGGGCTGTATCTCGATCCGCTCCTGAAGGTTCAGGAAGGTCTGCGGCGCGTGCTGCGATAGCGCGACACGCCAAATTGCCGCAGATACCGTTAGCTACTGTCGCGTTACCCTTAATTCCGGCACACGGCGCATTGAGCAGCGTTTGTTGCCCTTAGATATGACGTTCAGACGCCAGCTTGCGGAAGTTTTTCCCTTTCCGCAGGACAATACGATCAACCGCTGCAAGAAGACCGGGTTCCAGTTCGAACGTACGAAGCATGGCAACTCTTGCGTCCTAGTCGAGGCCAGTGCTGAACATTGTCGCCTTGACCAGTGGACGTAACTTAGCCACGGCGAAGGCAGAAAGGCAGAAAGGCAGAAGAGTTTCACGTCGGGTTTGAGCCTAAAAAAGGCAAAAGCCGTATGTGCGTGAACGGACTTAAGCGCGTTGGCGTAGATAGCTGTACAAGCGGTCGAGGGACCGATGCCCGGCGCAGCGCCTCAGCACCAGCATCGCCACAGTCTCCGTCATTACCTTCCATCGATACCAACCGTCCAAATCTGCGCACCCTATGTCAGATTCAACAACAAGAATGTCGAGTTTAATGGCAAGATACTGTTTTTAGTGGCAAAGCCGCCCAATTGATTTATTTGACTTTTCTATACCGCATTTAAGGGCTATGCGACAGCCGGTGATGCACCGCCTGTCCTGGACGAGGATGAGGCGGAAGCAGAGAGCCTCGTCGATGCAGGCGCGGAAGCCGAAGATGAGCCGGCGGCCCGGGTCGCGACGGAAGCCCTTGTCGCAGCGGAGAGCAGTGATGCTAACTGACGGAAGCCCTGCTGACGATGGACTGCTTTGGCAGTATGACCCTTGCAGGACACATCAAACCCTGTGAGGTGGCAGTCCCGGCATTCGGCGGAACTGAACCGATGAGTATTGAATATCCCAAATGGTGAGTTACATTAGGTAGCATACCGCATAGGTTGTGTCGCTAGATGCTTCAGGCTTTTACGGGGAGGGTTCTGGCTGTGACGATCATTGGCAAAGACTTCGCGACGTTTCTGAGAGCCGTTGAAGCGGCGGGACATGCCGCCAGTCCGGGCGACATTCTATGTGACTCGCTCAGACGCGCGCAGCTGGTCTGTCTTGTTGCGAACGCCTCGACAGCCGCGGCAGTGCTGACGCGAACCGCTGTACGCTGAGACCGTCCGTTTCTTGCGCTGAAGTAGCGCACAGAAGGCTGTGCCGCCGAAAGCTATGCTGTTTCCGCTCTGACTGCAGCCGTAAAGAAATCCGGGACGGCTACCGTAGGGTGGAGCCGCTCAGCCTTTTGGAGAAAGCGACTTGGACCAGATCAAGCCAGCACACCGGCTTTTCGTCAGTTGGAGACCGCCTTGTACAGCTGATCCTGTTGCCGGATAAGCTTCTCATAGAGTACCCGATATTTGGTATTGTGGTTATAGGCTGATAGAGCCGACACGATCATATCAAGTTCGTCTTTTGTGGCGATGGCCATGATCACGTTGTTCCGCACGGTTGTCTCCGTCTTATTTTTTAATTTTTCGGCTATAACAGAGAGCGCACGCCTTGGTTGCACTGATTAACCGAAAGTTGATTTTCTGGCGGAAACGCGCTCAGTACGGGCTGGCACGCATTCAGATGGGGTATGACACCTGATGATGACGCGTCGCTCGTTGATATGCGCAGCCCTCTGCGCGAGCACTCCGCTGCTCCGTGCCGCGTTCGCGGACGATCCGCCGACACAATGGCAACAATGGCAGCGCCGCTATGTCAGTTCCGGCAGGGTGGTCGACGCACAGCAAGGCGGCATTTCTCATTCCGAGGGACAAGGATATGGTCTCCTGCTTGCTCAAGCGCATGGTGATCGCGAAGCGTTCGATGAAATCGACGCATGGACCCGACAACACCTTGCGATCCGCGATGATCGCCTGATGGCTTGGAAATGGCAGCCAGGTGCGGGCAACAATATCCCTGACTGGCACAATGCCACCGACGGCGATCTTTTTCGTGCCTGGGCACTGCTTCGAGCCGGACGGGACTCTGGGTGGACAGAGTATACTTACGCCGCTCTCAGAATTGCGCGAGATATTGCACGCCTTTGTCTTGCTCCCGATCCAAGGGCAGCGAATGGACCCCTGCTTCTGCCAGGCGCCGAAGCAAGGCGTGCCAAAAAACGTGTGCTGATCAATCCATCCTACATCATGCCACGTGCCTGCGTGAGTTGGGGGAAGCTGCGGGTGAGCCTGCGCTCGTTCAGGCAGCCGATCATGGAGAAACCGTACTTGCCGAACTGGCAGCCACTGGCTTCCTGCCAAACTGGGTGGATGTAACACGGGCAGGTTTCGCAAAGCCTGTAGAGCATGACTTTCGATGGGGATATGACGCTCTCCGCATCCCTCTTTATCTGACCTGGTCGAACAGAACCGATCACCCGGCAGTGCGTTCAGCAGCGAGCCATATGAGCGACGGTGCCTTGCCGGGACATGTCGTTGTTGAGGCGACACCACAGGGGGAGGTGTTACAGGCCAGCGACCGCGCAGGATTCACCGCTATTCGACGCTTGATAGACTGTGCAAATATTGATGTTTCATCAGCCGTCATTGGTGCTGACTACTATTCCGATACCCTGCTGATGCTCATTGAGCTGGCCTTCCGGGAAGGGGAATGCAACACGCCGGCGCAATAAGGGAATGCACCTCTAGATGGTAGTGACCGGTATGGATTACTCGCCTAAGCTGACTTGACGGAAATCATCAGCTTGGATCGCAGCCTTATGAGATACAGCAGACCAGTTATCGGCATCCTTCTGATCATCCTGTCGGTCTGGGTGATCGTGGGCGAACAGATGTCCGGAGCAAGCGCGGATGCGGTTGTCAATGCGCCGATCGTTACGATCCGGGCGCGGTTGCCGGAAACCTGACGATCCCCGAGCGACAGCTGGGCGGCCGGGTCACGCAAGGCGAGGTGCTGGCCAGCATTGAGACCCGATCGCCGATCGCGTCAGGCTCAACGATCTGCTGATGGAAGTCCGGCTGGAGGAGGCTGCGCGCGCTCAGATCGCAACTCTACTGGCAGAAACCAGTGCGATCCGCGATGACCTGGACCGGCGTGCGGACATCTTTCGCACGAACCGGCTAGAGGAGCTGCGAACGCGCCTGACGCACGCCCGATCGCGTCTGGCCATTCTGGAGCAAGAGCAAGCCACCGTGCCTGACCCGCGCCTGCTGGACGCGGTCGAGGAGAACGACCAGCGCCTGCCTGCCGAACCGAGGCTGGATGCGCTCGTGCTTGATCATGCGCGCGAACGCGTGGCGATCCTGCAGATCGCGCTTGGCGCCGCGCAACAGGGCGTGTTTCTGGGCGACGGCTACAACGACGCGCCCAATGCCGAACAGCGCAGCGTCGAATTGCGCAGCGAAATCGCCACCCTGAACACGCGGCTGGCCGAAGCCGATGCCAGGCTGACCGCGGTCGGTGAGCGCGCCGACCGCGAACGTCTGCGGGTCAACAGCCAGATCGGCGGCGACCTGCAAAGCCCTGTGACCGGCATCTTCTGGGATGTGCTTCAGGCCGACGGGGTCAACGTTCAGCGCGGCGATCCGCTGCTGCGGCTCGTAGATTGCAATTCCACGGTGGTGACCCTGTCGGTAACTGAGCGCACCTACAACGATCTGGCCGTCGGCCAGCCCGCGCGCTTTAGACTTGCAGGCTCTTCTGAAGTCCATGATGCCACCGTGGCACGCCTTGCCGGAAGCGGCGCCGCTGCGATCTATCAAGCGATGGCGGTCGCCCCCAGCCAGCAACACCTGGAACGATTCGACGTGGCACTGATCGTTCCTGCACTTCGCGACGGGGGGGGCGGACAACTGTGTCATCGGCCAGACGGGCCGTGCCTTCTTTGAAACGCGCCCGCTGGACAGCCTTCGCGGGCTCTTCAACTAAGATGCCGGACATCCTGCTTCTCAGCCAGCTCGGATCCAGCGCAGTCCACCTGCTGCTGGTCCTGGGCGTTGGGCTGACGCTGAGGTCCTGGGTGGATGTGTACAGCACCCTGCACCGCGCGATCCTGCTGGGCATCGGCTTTCTGCTGGCGGTACGCTATATCTGGTGGCGGGGAACCGAAACGCTGGCGTCACCCGGCCTGACTCTGGACATGCTGGCCAGCTGGTCGCTGTTCGCGCTCGAGTTTCTGGCGCTGGCAGGATCCGCCAGCGCCTTCATCATCATGTCGCGCATCAGGATCCGCAGCGCCGAAGCGGACGCCCACGAGGGGTGGTGGGGCGAGAGAGAACCGCGCGTCGCGATCCTGATCGCCACCTACAACGAGGATCTGGAGGTCTTGGAACGCACCATCGTTGGCGCGAAGTTCCTGCGCCACCGGAACAAGGAGGTCCTAGTCCTCGACGATAGCCGCCGGGACTGGCTGCGCGACTATTGCGCGCAACAGCAGGTCCGCTACATGCGGCGTCCAGACAACAAGGGGTCCAAGGCAGGCAACATCAATCACGCGCTGGATCGTTTGGCCGAAGACCCGGTTCCACCAGATTTTGTGGCTGTTCTGGACGCTGACTTCGTTCCCCATCGCGGCTTTCTAGGGCGCAGTCTGGCGCTGTTTCATGATCCCGACGTGGCGCTGGTCCAGACTCCCCAGCACTTCTTCAATGCCGACCCAATCCAGCACAATCTTGGGATCAGCCAGTCCTATCCAGACGAACAGCGGTTCTTTTTCGATCACATGCAGCCCTGTCGCGACGCGTGGGGCATCGCCATCTGCTGCGGTACTTCGTCCATTTGCCGTTGGTCCGCGCTTCGCGAGATTGGTGGCTTTCCGACGGAGAGCGTAACCGAAGATTTCATGCTGACGCTGGCCTTGCAGGAACGCGGGCTCAAGACCGTCTATCTGTCCGAACCCCTGACCGAGGGCCTGGCCCCCGAGGGGCTCAAAGAATACGTGACGCAGCGCGCCCGCTGGTGCCTGGGGCTGATGCAGATTGCCCGCTCCAGCCTGGGTCCGCTGTCAGCCAGCAAACTGCGCCTGCGCGATCGCTGGAGCGTCATCGATTCGATCTTTTTCTGGATGACCAGCTTTTCGTTCCGCATCGCGGTGGTCGTCTATCCGTTGCTGTACTGGTTCTTCAACATCATTGTGGTGGACGCGTCCCTGCCCGACGTGATCACGTTCTTCGGGTGTTATTTCCTGTGGTCATTTCTGGTCCTTCGAACGCTGATGCCGGGAATGTTCGTCCCGATCCTGCATGATGTCAGCCAGCTGATCGGCGCGATCGCGATTAGCCGCGCGGCGTTCACTGGCATGTTCCGACCCAAGGGGCATCCGTTTTCAGTTACGGCAAAAGGGGGCGACCGTACCAAGGTTACAGTCCAGTGGGCCCTGATGCGGCCGTTCCTGGTACTATTGGTACTGACTGTGCTGGCCCTGACCGTCGGCATCGTGTCCGACCGGTTCGCCTTCAACGACGCGGGCGACGGAAAATGGGTCGTGATCTTCTGGACGATCTACAACGTGTTCGTGCTGACACTGACGGTGCTGGCGTGCATCGAGCTGCCGCGCCGGGAACGGCATATCGCGGACCTGCCGGACCGTGCGGTCTTCATCGTCGACGGCGATATCCGGCGTCAGTGGATCAGCGCGATGAACATGGACGAAGCACGGCTGCGCGGAAAAATCTATCCCGCAGGCACCGAGGCCAAGCTGCGGATCGCCAAGATCGGCGACATTCCTGTAACCGTCATCGCCGAGACGGTGGACGGAAACCGCGTGCGCCTGACGCCGACACCGGACCAGCGCGAAGCCTGATGCTGCGTTTTTATGCCGAGGGCGCGGCCCCAGGCACAGGGCGAGCACAGCTTGGCGGCATCCTGGCGGGTATGGGTCGGCGACTGTCGTTTAGCTCTCGCCGCTGACCGGATCGCGCTGGAGGCGTGCCAGCGCGGTTGACAGCTGTGCCGCCTCTACCGTGATGCGGCTGTTGGCGGGGTAATTCTGCGATCCTTCGGAGATCTGCTCAGCGGATTTCGCCAGGCGTGAGAGGGGTGCGAGAATGAGGCGCGAGTAGATCATGGTGATGAGAAATACCAACGCCAGAGCCACGAGAGCGGCGTAATGAGCCCCGTTGCGGATCAGGTCGACGCCGAAACTCACGCTATTGGCATCCAGTCGACCAATCATCCGCCATCCGAAGCTCGGCAGCTCACCGGACGTGACTTCTGGCACGATCGTCGAGAAGTAGTCGCGGCCGTCAGGCCAGGTCTCCCGCCCCTCGGCGCTTATTCCTGTCTGGGCGGTCCGTAATATCTGCAGGTCGGCTTCCGTTGGTGCCTGATCAGTGGAGGAGGCCGATATCGTACCGCCCGGATTTATGAGGTAGAGATCAATACCGAACCTCTCAGAAGTCTCCCGCAGATAGTCAGCGAGCCAGTTGGCATTGATGTGCATGCCGATGACGCCTGAAATATCACCGCTTTTATCCTGCACCGGACGTGCCAGATCGATAAAGCGCAGGGGTTCGTCACTGTTGCCACCGAGCAGTTGGGCGAGCAGAACCGCATCATGTACATCGCCCGCAAAACCACCCGTCAGACCGTTGCGGTACCAAGGGCGTTCGCTGACATCCTGCCCCACCAGAAGATCGTTTGTTGCCGAAACCACGATCCCACTGAGATCGGCGTAGCCGACCCATGAAATACGGGTGGGATTACCCCCTGCGCCTGTCATCAGATATGATAGTTGATCGGGGGTCAGCTTGCTTGCCTGCTCGGTAAGGAAGATGAGATTGTGCCAATCGCGCTCCAGCATTCGGGCAAGCTCACCCGCCGCGGCAGTCGTGCGGAAGCGTGAGGCAAATGCCAACGTACTGTCGGTGAAACGATCGCCCCTGAGATAGACGAAGGCGGCACAGACGACGGTGACGGCCGCTAGGCAGGCGAGGCAGAAGAGAACGACCGAGCGCCGCAGCGTCATGGGATGCGCTGATGTCATTTCAAACCTCAAAATGTGTTGATGGAAAAGCCGGCAAAAAACTCCTCGGAGCTGAGCTTGTATCCAACGCGCAGGCTGACCGAGCTCCCGGCCAGTCGCTTCTGCACGGCCACTGTAGTTTCGCTGTAGGTCTCGCTGGCGCCACGCGACAGCTCGATACCGAGATCTGCCGGTGCATAGGTGACTTGGGTCAGAAGAAACCAGGAATTGTGGACCGTACTCGCCTCGCCCAGGAAATACGCCGAGCCGAAATCGGTTGGAAAGTAGCGGTCAGCGACCAGCCTCAGCCCCGCTTCGAAATCATCGCCCTCTCCATCGTCGTCTTGATAACCCACTGTCGGCCCCACCTTCAGGTAAACAGGTGCGTTTAACGGAAGGGCATAGGCGACGCTGACAGAGCCTGAGCGGCCGTCGTCGTAATCGGCATAGCTAATGCCGTATGCAAAGGATCCCCGGGACACAGCACCCACGGCAGTTTGCGTCTGACCTCCGATGTCGATCTGGAGGAACTCGCCATCCGCCAGTACTGGCTGGACAAGGAAGGCCCCGGCAATAATTGCGGAGAGGAGAACTATCCTGTGGGGCATGGTCGCCTCATGAGTGAACTGAAGCCATACTATGCACGTAATGCGACTGCATCCTAGGGGGGAATGGGATTTGCATAGTTGTGTGGGCATCGGCAATACGAGGCATAAACATCCGACAATTGCGGCACCCAATACCGCGATAGGACCTGTACTAGCTTACGTTGAACGGCTGGCGCAAATTGTCACCTGCCATCCCAGCCCGTTGCAGACGCTGGAAACCATCGAGCGTGCAAAGCGGCAGCGGGACGATGCCACGTTCCATCGCGACGGACGTGCATGACTGTTAGTGCAGCGCAGGTCTAGAAGCGCAATCGTGGCTTTGATAACAAACCAACTGGTTGGGCTGGCGGCCTGCTACGTGCACGAGACGCAATTTCAATGTAATGGGAAAGAAAATTTTCCGTAGCGACCCGAGCCCAAAAGATTTTGAGGATTAAAATATTCAGGCCAACTTGCGAACGGCAGTGTCGTCACGAAGCTCAATATTTGAAGAATGAACAGCGCTACCGGCAGAATAATCAGCACTAGGGTACATGCCCAAATGAACGCCAAAAAAAGCTCGGTCCTGATCTGCCTTAGCTTTTGCATTCGCACGCCTTTGCTTTAATGTCAGCGAGCCTTTGCTGGCGATTAGATCAATAGTCTCAAGCTCACTGATCATGCGCATGATACGCATACGAATGAAGGCTTCATCCTCGGTTCCAATATCGATACGTGGAATCCCGGTCCTGCAGGCGCTGATGACTGCCTTTGCATGGGCGAGATTCGCTGCTAGATCCTTGCTGGTATTCACCCGATAGTCCATCACCTGCTCCTTTAGCTCCATCTCGCTATATACGGCGCATCCTAAGGAAGAGATAATTCACGAACGGGTTGATGTGGTCGTTGGCGATTTTAACAGGTTGCTGAATTAGCCGCCGATCAGGAAGGCGTTTCTTGAGGTCGTCGGAACTGACAGAGGATACCACGGCTCACGGCCCCTCTGATCGACGACCGATTTTTCCCCGCGACCTCATCGGGCCAGCAACCGCAGCACTCGGGCGAGGTTGCTGGCTGCCGTCGTCAAGGTGAACTGAGCGCCCACTCGTTTTATGCCCCGCAGCATGGTCTGTGCGACAAACCACCGGAAGATGTAGATTATACCGCATCTGCTCTATCATTTGCCGCTCTGAGCGGACCGAGAACAGGATCTGCAGCAGGCAGGCCCGGATCAGTCGTTCCGGCGCAATCGAAGGACGGCCGAAATCGACACAGAGCGCCGCGAAATCTGCATCCAAGCTGAACAGGGCTTCGTTGACGACCTGCCGGATCTTGTGCAGCGGATTCCGAGCCGAAATGCGCTCTTCAATGTCGACATAGTTGAACAGCGATCTGCTCGTCTCGTCCACATCCCGCATGGCCTTCCCCATCAGACCGCCCGGAAAGTGAATCATGTTACGGTTTCAGCGTTCAGAAGAGCGTTTTTCAGCAGCGTGTTAAATGCGCAGGAGGCAAGCCTGCTATAGTGCCAAATGGTTACATAAGGTTTATCTAAGTTGGAAAAATCGCTGGCCAGACAGTCGCTCCTCCCAAAGCCGCTGCCTGACCGGCATGTAATGTATCGCCAATTGCTTGCTCGGAACGCCTGTTTATTTGGGCAGGTTTGTTTGTGGCCGCTCCCAAGCAGGGCATCTGCGCTTTCATGCCAGACAATACCCAACTGTCGTCGTTTGAACGTGGAAGAACACCGTGCCTGGCCCGCCTATCGAGAGACACGTTTAGCGTGGCGGGCAGTTTGCCGGGCCGCCCAAGCAGCTTACGCATGGCGCATATTCAGCACCGTCGCAGAGGGTTAACCGATGCGCCAGTACCCCGCAGATGCAATCAACACTTCAGAGGCGCGAAATTCCTGACAGCGCTGCCAGGCGGGCGGAGATGATCTGCTCACGCGTCTCGCAAACATGGATGATCTGCTGAGATCCCCGCTGGTACAGGGCGAGGATGGTGGCGCCCTCAGGGCCGTTGTCGATATTGAACTCGGTAACTGCCTCGAACTGTATCACCACGGGGTTTCTGTCGGGCATTCTGGTCAGCGTCATCCGGGGCATAACATGCCACTCCCTGCGCAAATCTAAGATCAGGCATCATACTGAACCAGTTAGTTTGTTAAGTCATGTCTTTTGTAAGAGCTAATTGCGTTCTCAGATCCCGATAGACGTCCGAACCACAGGAGATTATCGGTCGAGGTGCTATCGCGACTGCCTTGTAGCCGACCGACTGCTTGCGGATGCGCTGCGCACTTGCCCAGAGCAAGCATTCCGCGTCGCACCGTCGATGGCCCTAATCATGGCCACCTGCATGTCCAGCCTGTCCCGCAGATCGCGGTAGATCGCGTTGTGGTCATAGGCTGTCAAGGCAGTCTCGATAAGCGTCCAGTCCTCACCGGAGATGGACAGGCGAAGCGTCGTCTCATTCGGAACACGCAGCATACTGGTGACCTCAAACAACTACACGCTGAATGTACGCAAACTCTACACGTTGTGCACTTGACTATAAGTACAGGCCTGATGGGTGCCTGAAGCCGCCGATTGCAATGAAGCAGCAGCCGCCGGCATGAACGTATCCTTGAAGTCCCTACCTGACTGCACCGCCGGGATAGTCGAACGGGCTGACTGTCCGCTCGATGATCCGGATTTCGGTAAACAAGCCCGTTGCGAAGCTGGCAGTCTCGCTGGACGGACCGTCCAAGAGTACTCGCATCTTGGGCTACCGCTTCATCTCATTTGTAATCGATAAACCACGATTACTAGAACGCCGCGCATCGCGGGTCGCGTTAACCTTGCAAAAAGTGCAAGTCCGTACGGTCGGGAGACCCCTGTGAAAGGAGCTTCCCGTGATCACGTTCAGCATTCGAGGCGATCAACTGATCGTCGATCCCGCCGTCGGCACCAACTCCTCCCAAGGCACGGCGACGGTGCAATGGGGCCGCCAGATCTGGGCCAAGGACCACCGCATCGAAATCACCGCCATCAACGACACGGGGACGGAGCTGACCGGCAGAAGCGGGATCACCGGGCTGAAGGTCTTTGACGGATCGGGCAAGCAGGTCGCCGAGTACCGGCCGATGAACCCCGGCCAGACCGCCAACATCCAGAGCGATCTCTCGGGCCTGGGGGACGATTATGCCCGGATCAACACGTCGGTGATGCAGCCTGCACCGGGGTCGCCCTGGATCGGGCCGATCATGATCACGAATGGCGACAATTCGTTCGCGACGCTGCCGCAGACATTCCCCGTGGGCAATGGCGCCTATGATATCGCCCCCACGCTGTCCCGTCCCCTGGCAGCGCCCTGCTTCGGTCCGGACGTGCGTGTCGATGTCGCCCGTGCGGGCATGATCCCGGTCCGGGATGTCCGGGTGGGTGACGCGATCCTGACCGCCGACGGGCGCCAGCCCGTGCTTTGGACGGACCGGCGACACTGTTCCGGCAAGACCCCGCAGGACTGGCCCGTCGATCTGAACGGGGAGCTGTTCTCTCCCCTTCACAGGATCCTCTGGCACGGGCGGTGGGCGAAGGCCAAGCACCTTGCCGAGGCCGGGCGTGCCACGCTGCGGCCCGATCACGGCCCGATCGACTACTCATCACATCCTGTTGCCAGTGCACTCAGTTATCCGTGACCGCCCCGCCAACCGG
>NZ_BBPH01000048.1 GCF_000787695.1 Paracoccus sp. PAMC 22219
TCAGCGGCTATGCTGACCGCAAGAACCGCCAAGGCAACCCGATGGACCCGCTGAACAACCGGATAGAGCTGATTTTACTCAGGTAGGCGCCGCGGTTAGCCTTATCTTAAGCGTTACGGGGCAGGGTACGGACAAGACCGAAATCAGAAGGGTGTCTGTCCATGTCCATCTCCTCTGCGATGAATGCCGGCGTGTCCGGCCTGGCCGCGAATTCGTCGCGGCTTGGCACCATCTCGGACAATATCGCGAACGCGTCGACCTTTGGCTACAAGCGGGTCGAGACCGAGTTCGAATCGATGATCGTGGGCCAAGGGGGCGGCTTGTACACCGCCGGGGGCGTGCGCACCTCGACGCAGCGGGTCGTGATGCAGGACGGCGCCATCGTCACAACCTCGCATCCTCTGGATCTGGCGATGACCGGGCGCGGCATGCTGCCGGTGACGACGCTGTCGGACGCCACCAGCGGTGAAGAACCCACCATGCTGATGACGCGTACGGGGTCGTTCCGGCCCGACGCCAACGGCATCCTGCGCACGCAAAGCGGGCTGGTGCTCATGGGCTGGCCGACTGCTGCCGACGGGTCGCTGCCACTGGTTCCCCGCGATACGCCGGGCGCTTTGCGTCCGATCGTGATCGAATCGAACCGTCCTGTCAGCGATCCGACCACGCGGGTCGAGATCGGGGCGAACCTGCCCGCGACGGAGACAGGCCCCGATGGTGTCGGTGGCGCAATTCCGGTCCGGGTCGAGTATTTCGGCAATTTGGGATCGGCCGAACGGCTTGAGATGACGTTCACCCCCGAGCAGACGAACCCGACGGGGCTGGCGAACAGCTGGGTCGTCGAGGTGCGCGACAGCGCTTCCGCCAATGCCGTGGTGTCCAGCTTTCGCGTGACCTTCGACGACAGCCAGGCCCTTGGCGGCAGTCTGGCGACCGTGACCCCCATCACCGGCGCGCCCTATGACGCAGCGACGGGCACGATCATGCTGGACGTCAACAATGGCGGAAGCGAGATCGAGCTGTTCATCGGCGCCCCCGGCGCCGCGACCGGTCTGAAGCAGCTGGCCGCGCCTTTCTCCCCATCCAACATCAGCCGCAACGGGTCTCCGGCAGGTCAGCTGGTCTCGGTCGAGATCGACGAGGTCGGGCGGGTCAATGCGACCTATGACACGGGCTTCGTCAAGACGCTGTACCAGGTTCCGGTCGTGGATGTGTCCAACCCCAATGGGTTGGAGGCGGTCGAGGGTCAGGCCTACAAGCCGTCGCGCGAATCGGGCAGTTTCTTTCTGTGGGACGCCGGCACCGGCCCCACCGGAGAGATCGCAGGCTATTCCCGCGAGGCGTCGACCACCGACATCGCCCAGGAGCTGACACACCTGATCACCACGCAGCGCGCCTATTCGTCGAATGCCAAGATCATCCAGACGGTCGACGAGATGCTGCAGGAAACCACCAACATCAAGCGCTGATCCGCCCCGCCGGGGGTCGGGTGAAGGAGGCCGGACATGAGCATTGCCAAGGCGATATCGAACGCGATGTCGGGACTGACCGCCACCGCGCGCGGGACCGAAGCGGTGGCGTCCAATATCGCCAACGTCATGACGCCCGGCTATGCCCGGCGCGACATGGTCGTGTCCGCACAACTGCAGGGCGGGGGCGTGCGCATCGACGGCATCACCCGGATCGTCAATTCCAGCCTGTTGTCCGAATCGCGTCTGGCCGCCTCGGCGGTGGGGGACGGTGCGGCACGCGCGTCGTTTCACCGGTCGATGGAAAAGGTCATCGGCCTTCCCGGAGAGACGCACTCCCTTTCCGGCGCGCTGACCGATTTCCAGTCGGCACTCAGCAGTGCGGCGACGCGGCCCGATGACGAGATCCGCCTGTCGCAGGTGGTCAGCACGGCCTCGGCCCTGGCGGACCGACTGAACGCGGCGTCGACCGCGGTGCAGGGCGCGCGCAGTACCGCTCAGCAGGGCATCGCGTCGGACGTGGCCACCGTGAACGCCTCGCTGGAGCGGGTGGCCTATCTGAACGCGCGCATCTCTGTCCTGGATGCGGACGGCAAGGATGCGACGCCGCTGATGGACGAACGCCAGCAGGTGATCGACCGCATCGCAAGCATCATTCCCATCCAGGAGGTCGCGCGCGATTCGGGCAAGGTCGCCCTGTTCAGCGCCGAGGGCGCGGTGCTGCTGGATGGCAGCGTGCCCGCACGGCTTGGCTTTTCGGGCGCCGACCAGGTGACCGCGGGCCAGGTCGTGGGTGCGCCACTGGAGCTGCTGACCCTGAACGGCACGCCTATCACCGCGGCGCAGATGCGCCTGTTCGGCGGCGGATCGCTGGCCGCGAACTTCCAGATCCGCGATCAACTGGCCCCGCAATTGCAGTCCGAACTGGACGACATGGCCTTTGACCTGCATCAGCGGATGGCCGATCCGACGGTCGATCCGACATTGGGTGCTGCGGATGCCGGGCTGTTCACCGATGGCGGCGCGCGCGCCACTGCGGCCGCGGTCGTGGGATTGGCGGGCCGGCTTACGCTGAATGCGACGGTCGACCCGGGGCAGGGGGGGCAGCTGTGGCGCCTGCGATCGGGCCTGCAGGCTGCCACGGGCGAACCGACGGGCCAATCCGCCATCCTTTCCGCGCTGGTCCAGGCGCTGGACGCCTCGCGTCCCGCGCAGGCGGGCAGCGGGTTCGAGGGGAACGGTACGATGACCACCCGGTTCGGCGCAGTCGAATCGCGGGTGTCGACCCGGCGGGTCGAGGCCGAGGCCGACCTGACCATCCGCAGCAGCCGCCAGTCGACCATCGCCTCCAGCCTGATGGCCGAGGGCGTGGACAGCGATGCCGAGATGCAGCGCCTGCTGCAATACGAACAGTCCTATGCCGCCAACGCCCGCGTGCTTGTCGCCGTGGACGAGATGATCAACCAGATCCTGAGGATGTAGCCGTGACCCTGAACAGTATCGGCGACCAAGCCCGTGCCTATGCGCTGCAGGTCGCCTCGAACCGGATCAAGACGACGCTGTCCACCCTGACCCAGGAGGTCGCGTCCGGGCAGGTCGCAGATGTCGGCCAGCGCGTCGGTGGCAACACCCGCGCCCTGAACGAGATCGAAAGCCGCATCCAGCTGGTCGGACAGTTGCGCCAGAACGGCAAGGATGCGGGCGTCCGGCTGCAGGCGGTGCAGGACATGTTCGACGCCGTCCGGCTGAGCACGACCGAGCTGGGCGTGGCTTTGGCCACCGACCCGTTCAACGACCAGGCCCTCCTGGGCACCCGGTCGACCGAGGTGGCCAATGCCTTCGAATCGGTCATCCAGCGGCTGAACGGCACGAACAGCAACCGATATCTGATGTCCGGAGAGGCGTCCGACGTGGTTCCCCTGTCTGATGCGACGACCATCCTGGACAGTCTGCAGGCCATCGTCGCGCCGATGACGACCGCCGCCGATATCGCGCAGGCGGTGTCGGACTGGTTCGATGCCCCTGCGGGGGGTGGCGGGTTTCTGGATATGGCTTATCACGGGACCTTGGGGCAGCCGCAGCGGATCGCCGTCGGCGACGGCGTCGCCGTCGAGATGCAGACCACCGGCGCGTCCGGCCCGGTGCGCGATCTGCTGAAGGGTCTGGCGACCGCCGCCATCCTGGATCGCGGCGTGCTGGCGGGCAACTTGGCCGAGCGCCGGGAACTGCTGGTCACCGGGGGCGCCCTGATGGTTGCCGCCGACAGCGCCGTTCTGGGAGAGATGGGGCGCGTGGGCCTTGCCCAGCAGACGGTTGAACGCGCGCAGGTCACCGGAACCTCGACCCTGAATACGCTGGAACGGGCGCGCAGCGACATCCGCAGCGCCGATCCGTTCGAGACGGCGGCCGCCCTGACCGAAGTGCAAAGCCAGCTGGAATCGCTCTATGCGGTCCAGGCGCGGCTTGCGAACCTCAAGCTGGTGGATTTCCTGCGATGAAGACAGTTCTGCAAGCGCTGATCCTGTGGATGGCCGTGGCGACCTCGGCCCTGGCCGTGCCGGTGCGGATCAAGGATCTGGCCGATTTCGACGGTGTGCGGGGCAACGACCTGGTCGGCTATGGCCTGGTGGTCGGTCTGGACGGATCGGGCGACGGCATGCGCAACGCCCCCTTTACCGAAGAGATGCTG
>NZ_BBPH01000047.1 GCF_000787695.1 Paracoccus sp. PAMC 22219
GGTGCGCTGCTGTTCGATGCGGCCGCGCAGGGAACGGCCTGTCACGTCATCTGCGTCACCGACGGCACCCGGTCCCATCCCGCTCCCGCCGCTGGCCCGCCCCGGTCCTGGCCGCGACCCGCGAGGCCGAGCTGCGCGCGGCTTGCGCGATCCTGGCGCCCGCGGCCAAGGTGACCTGCCTTGGCTATCCCGACTGCACCGCGCCGGAGGACCGGCAGGCGGCCGACCGGGTGTCGGCACTGATCGAACCCGATGCGCTGGTGCTTGCCACCTGGGCGCACGACCCGCATGTCGACCACCAGCAGGTCGCGGGTTTGGCCATGCGCATCGCCGCCGGTCGGGGGGATATTGCGCTGGCCTTCTATCCGGTCTGGGGGCGGTTCATCGACCGGGTCGCGGATGTGCGGTTGATCGATGCGTCGAACGCGGCGGTGGCGGCCAAGCGTCGTGCGCTGGCCTGCCACCAGTCGCAGATGACCGGGCTGATCGACGACGATCCGACGGGATTTGTCATGACCCGCGCCCACCAGGCCCATTTCCTGACCCATCCGGAGATCATCCTTGCCCCGTAGGGAAACGCTGGACCATCTTGCCCGCCTGTATGCCGCCAGCGACGATCCCTGGGATCACCGCACCAGCCCGTACGAGGCCGGCAAATACGCCGCCACCTTGGCCGCGATCGGTCCCGGCCCGATCGGGAACGCGCTGGAAATCGGCTGCGGCAACCGCACGCTGGCGCGGCGGCTGGCCGATCGGTGCGACCGCCTGACGGTCATGGACTGCATCCCCGCCGCGATCCTGTCGGCCCGGAAGGTGCTTGGCCCGGTGCCACATGTCACCGTCCTGCAGGGCTGTGCGCCACATGACCTGCCGGATCTGCGCCCCGATCTGGTCCTGTTGTCCGAGGTGCTGTATTTCCTGACCCCGGAGGAGATCGCGGGGCTGGGCCGCTGGCTGCTGGCCAAAGCTATGGGCCCGGTGATCGCCGTGAACTGGGCCGGGCCGACCGACGAAGCGCTGGACGGACCGCAGGCCGTGGGAATCCTTCAGACCGTTCTGGGAGCATCTGATACCACCTTGCATGACGGCTATCGCATCGACCGGTTCACGCCGCCAGGCGGCCGCCCGTCAGGCAGCGGCCCTCAGCTGATATGACCCAAAACAACTGATCCGACAGGCCATGCACCGAATAATCAGCGGCTAGCGCTGCCGCGGCGATGGGCAACGATGGCATCGCCCATAAGGGTCATGTGCCGAAAGAGCCAAGGCCGGCGTGGGAGTTGAAAAGGTGCATGGTGCCAAGTCGCCGGCCAGCGGTCTTCTCCATCCCAACGGAATTGAAATCAGCCTGCGTCAGGCCCCAGGTCGCGCGATTGTGCGGGCAGCACAGGCAAGGTCAGGCTGAAGGTCGTCGTGCCATCCGCGCAGACGACGTCGATGGTGCCGCCATGCGCCTGCGCGATCGACGACGCGATGTGCAGGCCCAGGCCCAGGCCCGAACTTTCGGCGGTCCGGCCCCGTTGGAACGGCTGGAAGATGGCGCGCTGTGCGGCCTCGGGGATCGGGTCGCCCTGGTTCTCGACCTCAATCACGATGGCGCTTTCGGTGCGGTGGCCGCGGACGGTCACCGGGGTGTCGGCGGCGCCGTGGTTGATGGCGTTCGAGACCAGGTTCGACACCGCCTGCGCGATGCGCGACGGATCGCAGCAGACCGGCCCGCCGAAATCCAGTTCGGTCGTGATCGGGTGCTGGGGCGCGGCCAGGCGGATCTCGGCCACGACCTGGGCGATGGCGTCGCCAAGGGGCGCGTCGGGCGTGGCTGCGACGGTGATCCCGTCGCCAAGCCGCGCCTTGGCGTGCAGCATCATGTTCTCGACCAGCTCACCCATCCGGTGCAGCGAGGATTGCATCAGCCCGATCAACCCGCGACCGCGTTCGGTCAGCGGCTCCTTGCCCAGCATGCGGATGCCCGACCGCAGGGCGGTGACGGGATTGCGCAGGTCGTGGCCCAGGATCGCGGTGAACTCCTCCTGGATGCGGACCAGCTTGCGTTCCTGTTCGATCACGCGTTCCTGGGCGTCCAGCCGCTCGGCGGTGTCCAGGGTGCCGCCGATGATGGTCGCGAACATCTTCAGCATCGCCACGGTGCGGGTGTTGTTCACGTCCTTGGTTTCGGTGTCGATGGCGCACAGCGTGCCGAAAAAGCTGCCGTCGCCGCGAAAGATCGGCACGGAGGCATAGCTGACGATGCCGAAGGCCGCGGCGATGGGATGGTCGCGATAGACCGGATCGGACGACGCCTCGTTGAAGATGATCAGTTCGGAGGTCTTGCGGACCGTGTGGCAGAAGGTCGAGCCGATCTCGATCTCGTCGCCCGCGGCGATCCCGAATTTCAGCTCGTCGACGGTGCGGCAGGCGACCCACCGGTCCGCGGTGACGCGCGCGACCCCCGCAAAGCGCATCCGCGTGGCCAGCATCACCGTTTCCAGGATCGTCCCGACCAGCTCGTTGGCGGCCAGCCGCTGGATGTCGGACTGGAAATCATGCGTCCCGGCCCGATAGGCGGCATGATCCTGCCTGGGGTGGTCGCTGCTGTGCAAGTCCATCGATTTTCCCCGGCGTTGGACGGTTTGTCGGCCCGCATGTGTATTGCAGCGCGGCCGGAATGCACAGTGTCTTTTCCGCAGGGGGGCCTCAGCGGTCCGTGCGGAACGGCCGGCTGAGCCCGCCCGCCCCCGCAAGGCCGAACCGCCACGGCAGGTCCTGTGCCCGGCTGATCCCGATCCGCGGACCGATCAGCAGGTCCGGCACCCCCGCGGCCAGGGCGATCCCGAAATCGGGGCTGTTGAAGGCGGCACCGTCATCGTCGGGCCGGATGGCCAGCGCCTGCGTCAACCGCCCCGGCCCGCTGCACAGCAGGGGGCTGTTGCGGCGCGCGCGCATCAGGTCCAGCCCGGTGTCAGGGTCCAGCGCGCGGATCAGCACGGCCGCCCCCGGGGTTGCCACGACGTTCAGGCACAGGTGGATGCCATAGGACCGATAGACATAGGCGTGGCCCGCCGGGCCGAACATCGAGGCGTTGCGCGGCGTTGGCCCCCGATGGCTGTGCGAGGCGGGATCGTCGGGGGCATAGGCCTCGGTCTCGATGATGATCCCGCCGGTGCCGCGGACAGTCAGCCGCGCGCCGATCAGGCGTCGGGCCAAGGCAACGGCATCCAGACCCGCGATCTGCTGCATGAACGTCATGGCGGACCCTCCGATCACGTTGCGGCACGGGCCTTGTGGCATGAATGCCCCGGAATTGCCAAACCCCGGGGCGAACGGTGGATCAGGCCGCGGGAACGGCCGTCACCCGGCGATCCAGCAGCCCCGACAGGCGGGTCAGCACGATGCCGGCGGTCACGATGGCGGCCCCGACCCAGGGGGCGGCGGCCAGACCCGCGCCCTGCACCACCATCCCGCCGATCCAGGCACCCAGGGCGATGCCCAGGTTGAACGCCCCGATGTTCAGGCCCGAGGCGACATCGACCGCGTCCGGGCTGACCTCGCGCGCGATCTGCACGACATAGGATTGCAGCGGCGGCACGTTGGCAAAGGCGAACCCGCCCCACAGGCCCACGACAGTGACCGCCGCGACCGGCTGCGTCAGCACCGCCCCCAGGGCCGCCAGCAGCAGCGCCAGCCCTGAAAAGATCAGCGTCAGCGCGGGCACCGGACCCATTCGGTCGGCCAGCCTGCCGCCCAGGATGTTGCCCACCGCGACCGACGCACCATACAGCAGGATCACCAGGCTGACCGCACCGGCAGTCAGGCCCGTCACCTGCGTCAGCATCGGCGCCAGATAGGTGAAGGCCACGAAATTGCCGCCATAGCCCACCGCCGTGATCAGATAGACCAGCAGCAGCCGCGGCGATGTCAGCACCTGCGCCTGCGCCCGCAGGCTGGGCGGTGCCGATTGCGGCAGGCGCGCGGGCACCAGCACGGCACTGGCGATCAGGCCGACCGCGCCCAGGGCCACGACGCCCAGAAAGGTGGACTGCCAGCCGAAGACCTGCCCGATCCAGGTGCCCAACGGCACACCGGTCACCAGCGCGACGGTCAGCCCCATGAACACCATCGCGATGGCCGAGCTTTCCTTGTCCCGCGACACCAAGTTGGTCGCGATGGTCGAGGCGATGGCAAAGAACACGCCATGCGCCAGCCCGGTGATGAACCGCGCCGCCAGCAGGCTGTCATAGCCGGGCGCAAAAGCCGCGAAGGCGTTGCCCGCGATGAACAGCACCAGCAGCGCCAGCAGCAGCGTCTTGCGGGGCAGGCGCCCGGTCAGCGCGGTCAGGACCGGCGCGCCGATGGTGACCCCCAGGGCGTAGAGGCTGACCAGCAGCCCGGCCGAGGGCAGGGACACGCCAAGGTCGGCGGCGATGGTGGGCAACAGGCCGACGATCACGAACTCTGTCGTGCCGACGGCAAAGGCGCTGATCATCAGCGCCCACAGGGCGAGGGGCATGGGAAACTCCGCTTGTCGATTGTTCTCGACGTCACAGATGGCAGGGCCTAGCTTTTGCGGGAACAGCCGTGTCGGGAAAGGGCCTTTGCGCATGACGCAACAGCTGGCGCAGACCGCCGATCTGGCGGCCTTTGTCGCGGTGATCGAGGACGGCGGCTTTGCCGAGGCGGGGCGGCGGCTGGGGGTTGCGCCCTCGACCCTCAGCCGGACCGTGACGCGGCTGGAGGCGCAGCTGGCCGTCACGCTGCTGCGCCGGTCCACCCGCGGGATCGAGATGACCCCCGAGGGCCGCGACCTGCTGGCCGCCGCGCGCGAGATCCTGGTCCGGACCGAGGCGCTGGCCGATCTGGCCGCCGGCAGCCGCGCTCCGCGGGGGCCGCTGCGGGTGAATGCGCCGGTGCCCTTCGTGCTGCATGTGATCGCCCCGCGCCTGGCCGAATTCCACGCCCGATTTCCGCAGATCGACGTGACGCTGGACATGACCGACCGGATCGTCGACCTGATCGACGCCCATGCCGACATCGCCATCCGCGTGGGACCCCTGCGGGACAGCGACATGCTGGCCCGCGGGCTTGGCACGGCGTCCTGGCGGCTGGTGGCCGCGCCCGACTATCTGGCCCGCCATGGCCATCCCGACAGCCCGCAGGATCTGGCGCGGCTGCGGCAGGTCCGCTTTGTCGCGCCCGCCCATATCAACACACTGCGGTTTCACGGGCTGGCCGACCCGGTCGCGGTCCCGGCCTCGATCACCGCCTCGAACGGAGAGGCGGTGCGCCGGCTGGTGCTGGGCGGCCTTGGCATCGCGCGGTTTTCCGATTTCATGATCGACCAGGACATCGCCGAGGGCCGTCTGGTCGAACTGTTCCCCGGCCGCATCGACGCCGCGCCTCTATCCGTCACCGCGCTGTATCTGGTCCGCGCATCGGGGCTGCGGCGGCTGGCGGTGTTCCTGGACTGGCTGGAAACGCTGATGCGGGACAGGACCGCAGCCGATGCGATGCCGCGCGCTTGACAAGGATGCGCGATCACGCTGCCCAACCCGATCGTTTAGCCGCAGCCGCGCAACGGGCGTTTTGTGCCGGACAGTCGGCTTCAAACTGACGCCCCCGTCAAGAATCGCCAAGCGATCTGCCCCCGCCTTGTTCCGCACCGGGTTTCGGTTATGCAGAGGGAATGTTTCGCAAAGGAACCGCCGGTCCCTGCTCACGCTGCGCGGGCCCGAACGCAAACGTGACCGAGCGGGTGGCGATGATCGGTAACGGATCGGGCATTCTGCCGACCTGTCGGATGATGTCCGCCCCGGCGCGGACGATGATGAAGGACATGCCGTGACCAGACCCGCCCTGCTGATTGTGTTCGCGGCGCTGGTGTTGGCCGGGCTATGGGCCTTGGGCAGTCAGGACCTGACGCTGCAATCGCTGCGCGGGCATCTGGCCACCTTGGGCGATTACCAGCGGCAGCGGCCGGTGCTGGTGGCAGCGCTGTTTACCGCCGCCCATGTTGCGGTCACCGCGCTGTCGCTGCCCGTCGCGGTCTGGCTGACGCTGGCCGGGGGGGCGCTGTTCGGGTTCTGGACAGGGCTGGCGATCGTTTCGTTCGCCTCGGCCATCGGGGCGACGCTGGCGTTCCTGGCAGCGCGCTATCTGCTGCGGGACTGGGTGCGGGCGCGTTTGGGCGCACGCGCCAAGAGGATCGAGGCCGGGCTGGCGCGGGACGGGGCCTTCTATCTATTGTCGCTGCGGCTGATCCCGGTGATGCCGTTCTTTGCCACGAACCTGCTGATGGGGCTGACGCCGATCCGGGCCTGGAGGTTCTACCGGGTCAGTCAGCCGGGCATGCTGGCGGGCACCGCGGTCTATGTTGACGCGGGCACGCAGCCGACCGGGCTGGACAGCCTGTCGGGCCTTGCGGATGGTCATGCTGAACGCCCGTCGCATCGCGCCGGATGCCGATAACGACGACCGCTGGTCTGTCGCGTGGTGGCCGCGGCGTCGCAAAGCGATGGCGAAAGTGCTGGGTGGCTGGAGGCCGACACGATCGCGCTCCGGCAGCTTGAAATCCTTTCGTGCGGCTATAACGATTTGGGCCAACCGGGCGCGCAACGACCTGATCGCCGCTCGGCCTCGGGCTGGCCGCCGGCGGCGACTGACGGCGCATTCCATCGACAGAGCCGAGACTGCATCGCAGCAAATGATGGAGCAGAGTTGGCTTTCCTCTTCGACATGCCCGGATCGGGCCATCACGTCTTGCACGATCGCATCACGCGGCTGACGGCCCGTCGCGGTACGGCAGCGGTCGTCGGATCAGTACCATGCGCTGGCACAGCTGGTGTCCGGCGGCGCGAAGTGCGGCCGTTGTCGCCCGGACCTTGAGGGTGTGGCGTTTCGCAGGCAGGCTGTCGCCCAGGACGCTGGTGCGGGGGAATCATGACGCGACGCGACAAGACCGTCCTGTTCCTGGCAGGCCCGCCGGTGGATGGGGCGTCACAGGGGCGGCTCGGCGGGCTGGACCTGGTCGTGACCGGCACCGATGCGGCGGCCTCCTTTGTCATGCTGGACGATTTCGGCGGGACCGTCCGCAGCGCCGGACAGCTGCTGATCGAGACGGGGGATGCCCTCATCCTGATCGATCCGGACCAGGGCGTGATCACGCAGCCCGCAGCACGGTCCGGCAATTTCATCGCCGACCTGCAGGCGGGGCCGGTCAGGGACGCCCTGCACCGCGTGTCGCCGCTGCGCAGCCTGCTGCGGATCGGGACGGGCACGATCAGCGGCCGCGACCTGTCCCTGACCGATGACGAGGGCAAGACGCGGGCGCGGGCGCGGCTGATGTCGCTGGTTCCGGCGGGGCCGGGTGCGGCGCTGACCGTCGCGACGCTGCAGGGGTTGCGGGGCTATGACGACGCGCTGGTCCGCCTGCGCGATCACCTGACGGCCGGCGCCGCGCCTGTTGCGGCACCGGCGCAGGTGCTGTTTCCCGACAAGCCGCCCCATGTCTCCAAACCCGCGATCCCCCTGGCCGAGGACAGGTCGGCCTGGGCCACGGCGACCGACATCATCGCCGCGCATCTGGACGTTGCCCGCCGGAACGAGGCCGGGATCATCGCCGACCATGACACCGAATTCCTGCATCACCACCGGGTCGCGCTGCGCAAGGTCCGGTCGGTCGTCAGCCTGTTCAAGGGCGTCTATTCCGACGACCAGACGCAGGCGCTGAAACAGGCGACGGCGGATCTGATGGCGCCGACCGGACGGTTGCGGGACCTGGACGTCTCTCTGCTGGCGCGCGACGACTATTTCGCGATGCTGCCGCCGTCGCTGCATCCGGGGCTGGACCTGATGTTCGCGATGTTTGGGACAGAACGCCGCCGGGCGCAGCGCAGCATGGCGACCCGCCTGACGGGCGCGCGATACGACAACGCCATGTCCGACCTGCAGGCGCTGGTCGACGGTCCGGACGGCCCGCGCAAGGGGCCCTTGGCCGATCGGCCCTTTGGGCCCTATGCGCGGCGGCTGATCCGCAAGCGGTATCGCAAGGTCTGTCGCATCGCCCGCGCGATCAGGGACGACACCGCCGACGACCAGGTGCACGCCCTGCGCATCGCCTGCAAGAAGCTGCGGTATCTGATCGAATTCGTGGCGCCCCTGCTGCCGCCCGGTGAGATCAAGCCCGTCCTGAAACCGCTGAAGCGGCTGCAGGACAATCTGGGCCTGTTCAACGACTATTCGGTGCAACAGGGCGCGCTGCGCGATTTCATGCAGGCCCATGAACCCATCGGCCACAGGCAGGATCTTGTCCTGGCGCAAAGCATCGGGGCGCTGATCGCGGTGCTGCACGACCGCCAGGCCGAACAGCGCGCGCGCATCACCGCCAGTTTCGCCCGGTTCGACAGCCCGGATGTCCGGGCCAGGTTCCGCACGGTTTTTCCCAAGGGAGCGTCAGGATGAAGATCGTCGCCTGCTACAGCAACAAGGGAGGCGTGGGAAAGACCGCGGCCTCGGTCAACCTGGCCTATGCGTTTGCCGGCGGCGGGGCGCGGGTTCTGTTGTGCGATCTGGACCCGCAGGGGGCGGCGGGGTTCTATTTCCGCGTCAAGCCGTCCCAGAAGCTGGAGAACGAGGCCTTCTTCGAGGATGATCGCCAGGTGGCCAAGGCCATCCGGGGCAGCGATTTCGAGAACCTGGACATCCTGCCCGCCAATCTCAGCTTTCGCGATTTCGACGTGTTCCTGTCGCGCATGAAGAACAGCCGGTCGCGGCTGAAGAAGGCGCTGAAGGCGGTGGGCGACGACTACGATGTCGTCGTGCTGGACTGTCCGCCCAACCTGTCGACACTGTCGGAAAACGTGCTGAAGGCTGCGGACCTGATCGTGGTGCCGGTCATCCCCACGACCCTGTCCGAGCGTACGTTCGAACAGCTGCTGGATTTCGTCGGCGGACCGGATGCCAAGGATACGACCGCCCGCGACCGGATCGTCGGGTTCTTTTCCATGGTTCAGCGCAGCAAGCTGCTGCATGCGGACACGATGGCCCGCATGCGCGAGGCCCATCCCGACCGGATGCTGCAGGCCGTTCTGCCGTTTTCGACTGATGTCGAGCGGATGGGCGTGAACCGCGCGCCGGTTCTGGATTTCGCGCCCGACCGCCCCTCGTCCCAGGCCTATCGGCAGATCCATGCAGAGCTTACTGACCGGTTGCGGACAGGATGACCCCGATGGACGCCCCCTTGGAGATAGAGCGCAAGTTTCTGGTCGCCACGCTGCCCGACCTGTCCGGGGCCAGACGATCGGTCCTGCGCCAGGGCTATGTCACGCTGCCTGCGGATTCGGTCGAGGTGCGGCTGCGCCAGACCGATGACAGCTTTGTTCTGTGCCTGAAAACCGGCGAGGGCATCGTCCGCACCGAACGCGAGATCGCGATCGACGCGGCCCAGTTCGAGGCGCTGTGGCCGCAGACGGAAGGCCGCCGCGTCCGCAAGACCCGCTGGACCGGCAGCCTGGACGGCGGCCTGATGTTCGAGCTGGACGTCTTCGAGGGGGACCTGGCGCCGCTGGTCATGGTGGAGGTCGAGTTCGGGTCCCAGGCACAGGCCGCCGCCTTTGCCCCGCCCCCGTGGTTCGGCCGCGAGGTCAGCACGGACAAACAGTTCCGCAACAAGTCGCTGGCCCTGTCCGGCCCGTCCCTGGTCCGCACCCTCTTCGGGTGATTGCGGACTGATCGGCAGGTCCGGCCCCCGGATCGACGCGGTCCGGATGTCCCGTGCGGAAAGGCACGGCCAACGCCCGACGCCCTTTTGCACCGCCACCCGGACGGCGAACCAAGCGAGGGGCCGTGCCCGCAACGACATGACCCTGCAGCCGGGAAATGCACCCGCCACCTGGGCGGATGCGGGCCTGATGCAGCGGCCGAGAGGCTGTCACCCGCAGTCCGGCATCCGGGCACATGGGTCGGCGGGTGCGCCGACCCTCACCGCGTCCGGCGGCCTATCGGCCCGCGCCCCTGCCCGCCGACAGCTGCGCGATCGCGCGGTCCAGGCGCGCGGCACGGGCGGGGTCGTTGCTGCGGTCGACGCGGGCCCGGACGCCCGCCAGATAGTCGGGCAGGTGGCGGCACGACCGATAGTGCTGCATCATCCGCGGCAGCGTCGCCGTACCGGTCGCGATGTCGCGCATCACGTCGCTGAGGACGCGGCCGTTGCGCAGCATCAGCGCGGTCTTGTGATCCGCATGGCGCAGCGGCACGCGCCTGACGTTCGGCCCGTCGAACCGCTGCACGTGGCGGCGGTCGTGATCCACGGCCGGATCGTAGAACAGCCAGACCTGCGATGCGTGGCGCGATTCGACGGCGGCATCGGCGAACGGCCCGGTCCAGTCCGACCGCTTGCCGGTCGGATAGCGCTGATCCCAGCCCGCCAGCCGCGGCGACAGCGTCGATTGCGGCGAAAACGCGGCCACCCGGCACCCCGGCGCAAGCGACGCGAATGCCGCCGCCCCGTATCCCCCCATCGACGTGCCGAACAGCGTCACCTGGTCGAACTGTTCAAAAAAGCCGCTGTCGCGCAGCGACATCAGGTAACGGTGCAGCGCCGCGTCGCGGAACCAGCCGGGCACATAGGACAGGATGCCCATATGCGACCATCCTTCCTTGCGAATGAACTTGTAGCCCCAAGGTTCGCGGGTCACCGGATGTTCGCGCACCGATGCCAGGTTGTCGAAGGACACCAGCAGATGTTCGCGCGACCGCGCCACATAGGTGCAGGCATAGTTGGGCATCGAATGATAGAACCCGTGCGCCTGCCCCGACAGCCGCAGGTCACTGAGCCATGAGGGCGCGGCGATCTGGGGCGCGCCATCGGGCGCGGGGGTGCCGGGGGCGGGCTGTTCGGGCGCGGTGTCGGGGCTTTGCGCATCGTCGTTGGTGTCGTCCCAGTCCTCCTCCTGGGGGGGGGCCTCCTCCTCGGGGCGGGACAGGCGCTCGGCCCAGGCCGAGTCCATCTCGGACAGGGCGGGAGGGGTCGCGGCGACGCCGAAGGGCACCGGCCAGTCGAAATCCAAGGTATTGGTCGGGCGCCCCTCGACAAAGGCGGTGATGATCTTGACCGCGCGCGGGTCCTGGCCCGCCAGCAGCCGGTCCAGCCGCCCCGAGAATTCGGCCACCACGTCGGCATGGCGCGCCGCGACCTTGGGGTGGCGGCCCAGGAAATCGGCGCGCCTTGTGCGGTGGGCCTGCAGGAAGGCCTGGTCCGGGCCGGTATCGGCCATGGCAAAGTTCAGCCGCTGGTACTGCTGGATGGTCGTGCGCAGATGGTCGGGCGTGACAAAGGGCAGCGTCGTTTCCGCGCCGGTGCGGCGCAGCAGAAAGGTCTCGCGGTCCTGGGCCATGAAGGCGATGACATGGGCCAGCCCCAAGCCGGGCTGATCCGGCGTCGTCATCCAGCCCTTTTGCAGATAGCGTTCGGCCACGTCCTCTGCGGCACCGTTCAGCCAGGTCACGGGTTCCTTGCCGCGGGCGAATTTGGGTTTCAGCGTCGGGCGTGCGGGTTTCATGGTGCGCGCCAGATGCGGGCGAAAGATCGTGCGCAGGGGCGTGGCGACCGTCATCCGCCCCGCCGCGCCGCCGGTGCCCCGGCGAAAGCGTTCGGTCAGTGGCAGGTCGGCATAGCGGTTCTGGCCGGACCCGCCCGCCACCTGCATGGTCAGCGACAGAAGGTCGGGGACCTGTCCCAGCCCCTGCGCCAGGTCCGCAAGCGTGCCTGCCCCGGTGTCGATGATCAGAAAGTCGTCCGGCTCCAGCCACAGCAGGTGGTCGTGGCGGTCCTGTATGGCCGTTTCCAGCGCCAGTTCCAGCGCGCGGATCTGGCGGGCCTTGTCATGGGCGATGCCGGGACGGGGCGTGGGCACGAAATCGATCAGACCCGCCGCGGCCAAGGCTTGGGCCAGCGCCGTGGCCTGCAGGTTCGCGCCGTCGCCATGCACGGTGATGCTGCGAAAGCCCACGTGATGGTGGTGCAGCACCCAGTCCAGCAGGACCGGCGCGCTGTCGTTCATCAGCATGTGCAGCGCGATGTCCGGACCGGCCGGGGCGGGTTTGGGCTGCGGGGCGGTCTTGGGGGGCATGCGGACGCTTTCGGTTGCGGCGTGGGTCAGGACGGGTGCGGCACGGGGCCGGCGGCGCGTGCCTCCAGCGCCTTGGCCATGCCGGGGCGGCCGTTGCGGCCGGCGATGTCGGACAGCCGCCGCAGCCAGTCGGTCCGGCCGCGCGCGTGCAGGCGCTGGCCAAGCGCGTCCAGGTACCACGGCTGCAGGCGCGACTGGCGGTAGAGGGCGTGGAACGCCGGCGCATCCATGGTGCGCGTCGCAAGGCCGCGCACCACCTGGGACAGCATGTCGGTCTGGCGCAGCCGCAGCGCGGTCTTGTGACCCGCCCGCGGGGTTCGCAACCGCACGATGTTCGGCCCGGTGAAGCGGTCGGCATGGGCGGCGTCGGCAGGCTCTGTCGGGTCATAGACCAGATAGACCGTTTGGGCGGTGGCGGTCTGGTCGGCGGCATCGGCGAAATCGCCGCTCCAGTCCGCGGCGCGGCCGCCGGGAAAGCGGGCCTCCCACGGGACCAGGGCGGGGGACAGCGTCGATTGCGGAGAGAACGCGATGACCTGCGCCCCCGGCGCGACCGAGGAGAAGGCGCAGGCCGCATAGGCCCCCATCGACGTCCCCGCAAAGGTCACCGTCTGGTACCGCGCGAACAGCCCGTTGTCGCGCAGCTGGCGCAGATAGGCGAACAGCGTCCGGTTGCGGAACCAGTTGGCGCGGAACGCGAAGATGCCCAGCTGCGACCAGCCGGACTTGCGCGCGAATTCGTATCCCCAGGCCTCGCGGTCGATCTGGTCGTGGCCCACCTGCGACAGGTTGTCGAAGCTGACGAACAGATGCGCCCGTTCGCGTTCGACATGCAGGGCGGCGAACTCCTCCTCGGAGTGGTAGAAGCCGCGGCGATAGGGCGAGCGGCGCAGATCGACAAGCCATTGCGGCGGCACCTCGGGCACGGGGGTGTCGGCCGGGGCGTCCGCGGGCGTGTCGGGAATGGTGGCCCAGGGCGTCATCGACAGCAGTGGCATGGTGGGCACCGGCGGCCCGTCCGGCAGCGGCGCCAGCAGGATGGCCGAGGCGATGACCTTGCCCGCCGGCAGCGTGGCCGGCCGCGGCGCAGGCATTCAGCGTTTCATGATCCCCGTCCCTTCACCGCCTGCC
>NZ_BBPH01000046.1 GCF_000787695.1 Paracoccus sp. PAMC 22219
GTTGAGTGAAGGGGGCTGTTAGAGGCTAACGATCCCGACCGGTTCCCAGCAGAACTGCGCTCAGGGCCGCACCCATCGCGACCCCCATGGCCGCACCCATGCCAATGTTGTCCATCGCAGCCCCGACCCCGATGCCGATGGCCGTTCCAATTGCAATCCACATGCCCATATTCACGATCCTACCTTTAAAAGCTGCCAATAAAATCCCTTACGGGAAAACGGGGCAGGGTTAGGGTTGAATTAGAAGGATGTCAGAGGTGGCGCTCGACGTCCTGGCGCTGGTGCAAAATGCGGATCACGTCGAGGGTGTCTGCACCTTCCCGGACATAGATCATATGCGAGCCGGACCGCGCCTTGCGGGTTCCGGGGCGCAGATCAACCGGACGGCTGACCATCTCGCCGGTGGCAAGGGCCAGGCAGACCCCGTGAACCTCATCGAGATAGTGATCAGCCTGCTCCGTGTCCCAATGCTGGGCGGTATAGTTCCAGATCTCGGCTAGATCGGCGCGAGCGGCCGGAGTGAAGCGGAGGAGCTTGGTCACCCCGCGCGTCCGGCGCGCAGCTCGGCTTTGAAGGCTAGGAGGTCGATGGGTTCAGGGACCCCGGACGCATCACCTTCATCGAGAGCCGCCTGAAGGGCTCGAACGCGGGTTTCGTGTTCCTCCAGCAGCCGCAGTCCAGCGCGGACCACGTCACTGGCAGAGCCGTAGCGGCCTGCTTCGACTTGGGCACTGATGAAGCCGGTAAAATGCTCTCCTAGGGAGACGGAGGTGTTGCGGGGCATGGGGCACTCCTAGCTTTAATGCTGTGTACCAATATTTAATACATATGCTGTCAAACTGCCAAGACCTTGTTGTTTATGGCGCCTCAGTTCTTCTTCCAAGACCACCACCGCCGGGGTTGCGGGGGGTTGCGTGGTGCCTCATGACGCGCGTCTGAAGAAGGTTGCGCGGGTTGCGCCAGAGCAAGCACTTTTTCTGACGCAGCATCGAGCCGCCGACGAAGATCCTCTACTGTCTCCTGCTGCCTCTTAGAATTTTCTCTTTCTTGGTGGAGCAGAGCTTCTGTCATAGCAAGCTTTACCTGCAAAATTTCTACATCATGTGAGGGGGTTGCATAGGCTTCTTCATATGGGTTGCGCAGCGCTTCATGACGCGTATCTGGTGAGGGTTGCGCAACCTTACGAGGGTAGACGCGGAATAGTTCGGCCGGCTCAATCAAATAGGCGCCGTCATCCTGCCTTAAGGCGGAAACTCTACCGGCTTTGATGGCACGGCTGATGGTGGACTTCGACAAACCAGTTTCTTTTGCCGCTTGGCTGATTGACCAGCTCATCTTCAGACCTTCCCAGCAGTTCGGCAGAAATCCGAAAACAGCTTTTCAATGTTGCTAGCATTACGAGATATGCCGCGCTCGTTCAAAAACCGCCGGAAGTCGGTCGCAACCTTGGCGTTATCCACATTGCAGCCCGCCCTACGCTTCAGATCGATCCAGTAAGGCGAGTAAGCGATGCTGCCAGCTTCGGGAAATGTGGTGACTTGGATTTCTGCTGTTTCATCTCGCCGCGCTTTCCGACCAATTTTGGGACGATCCAGCTCCCGCTTTGCTTCGCGTTTCTGCTCAAATGGTTTGTCCTCCCAAGCAAGCGTAACACTCACAACCGTACGGCCAACCTTGCGCGGCGTGGCGGTCAGCGTGAGACGTGAGGTCTGGTTGATTTCAGAAATTGCGGATTGGATGGCACGACTGTTAAAATGCCCGAACTGTATAAGTTTGCCTTCTGGCACCCCCATCACAGCTCGCAGTTCAGCCACGGTGAATGTTTTGCTGGTGACATGATTGAGGTTCACCATACTGGCGACGTGCTGGAACAGCAGGATTGAATATTTCGAGGACAGGGCAAACACTGTCTGCCGGTCGAGGATAGCCCAGTGACAGGATTTCTCGGCCATCTCACGGAAAGTTCTCCCGAACCACCAGGCGACTAGAAGGTCGTCGCTGACTTCACGGCGGTAATCCAGCGTCGCTTGATCCAGAAACCCGCCGATGATCTCGCATTGAGCTTCAGTGTCATCAAAGACAATCACTGCCCCCCGCAGTTCGACGAAGAGCTTCCGCATCGTGGCGCGGGTATGGTTTCGCATACCATCGATCTTCTTGATGTCTGCCAGCCGCAACTCGTGACGCACATCATCGGCCATGCGTCCGCCAGCAGTACCTATCAGCAAGTGCATCAGCTTGAGAGCTTCGGCACTGGGTGGATTTTCGATGTAGACCCCGCGCGCCACCTCGGCAGGCAGCACGGTTTTGGTCTCGTCGTGGGCGCGATCAGCGGCAACTTTAAGAGTCTTAATCATAAATCACAAAATGAATTGCAAATTTGTGATTGTCAAATGCATGATTTAGTCCCCATATGTGATTTATCAGTCCCCATATGTGATTTATCAGTCCCCATATGTGATTTATAAAGCAATAAACCACTGTAAATTAATGATTATTTCTGCCTGAACTGTAGAACTAAGAAGAACAAGGAGGGGCTCCGCCCATTTTGCTTCTGATTTTTGGGCTGTAGAGACCTGTTTGCACCCTCATCTGAGCTGCTTGGAGATCCTGTTGCGATGCCGCGAACAGGGTCAGTATCCTCATCCCAGAAAACCTCCTTCGGCTTGATCTGATGCTCGATCAGGGATTCGTCCCGGACCGAGCTCAACGGCTCACTGATCTGCGTCCTGCCAGATGACACAGGCCAGTCGCTCACCGGACGGCAGGGTTTCTCCACCGAGCGTTTTGCAGTCGCGATGGGCTGCATCCTGCCGCAGCACTGTACTTGTATCCCAGAGGTGCTGAAGCCGCGTTGCCGGTTCGCGGGCAAAGAACCCCACAGCGCCGCAGAGCGCCCCGATGAGGGCAATGATGCCTGCTCTGCGCCACTTGGCCTTCTGATGGGCTTCCAGGGCCCCCAGGAGCCGTTCTGCGGCCCTGTCGAAGGCCTTGCTGGCGTCCATCTGCGCCACGGCGGCATCCACGGCCCTGTGGGTGATTTCGATGGATGTCCCGCGCATGTCGCGTGCGGCCTCACCGACGGCATGCAGGGCGGCGCGATCCTGCCGCAAGGCGTTGTCCAGAATGGCAGCGATCTTCTTGCCGTTGGTCTCCCAGTCCGTGTTCTTGACGACCGTGGCCATGTAGGTGCGGGCATCCTTCACGGAGGCCGCTGTTGCGGCGGCCTGATGCTGCACGTCGATCAGCGTGGTGGTGTTCTCTGCGGTGACGGAGACCAGGGCTTCCAGCATCTCGTCTTGGGGGGTGGGGGCTGCGGCAGGGTTTCTCGGATCAGCCATGACGCGCGGCCTTCTTGTCGAGGCTGGCCAGGAGCTGCTGAATGTCTTTCACATCGAGCTCGCGTGTCACCCGGTCGCGGAGCAGGCCTGCCAGCTTTGCGGCAGCGTCGGGAGTTTCCAGTGCCGCCTTCACGACGACAGCGCCGACGATGATCTTGACGCGGGTGTCGGTGGCTTTCTTCTTTGTTCTGAGCAGGGCGAGCTTGGCTTCAGCCGTTGCGATCTGCTGGTCAATGGTCTTGGGCATTTTGAAATCCTGTGATCGCGCAATGGTTGTAATTCTTAATCACCAGAGCGTAGGGTGCAAGACACGAAGTGCTCACCTATACGTCGCAAGCGACGTGTGAGCGAAGGACCGCTGCGCATCCTTTCGAAACCAGGCCAAGGGGGCGATCATGGCGATTTATCATTTTGACGCCTCGGTGATCTCCCGCAGCAAAGGTCGGTCCGCGACCGCCGCAAGCGCATACCGTGCTGCCGAGCGTGTCGTGGATCGCCGCACCGGCGAGGTGCACGACTACACCCGCAAGCACGGTGTCGAGCACACCGAGATCCTCGCCCCCGCGCATGCGCCGGACTGGGCGCGGGATCGCTCTGCGCTGTGGAACGCCGTGGAGCAGATCGAGCGCCGCAAGGATGCGCAGGTCAGCCGCGAGGTGCGCGTGGCCCTGCCATCCGAGCTGACGCCTGAGCAGAACCGCGATCTGGTGCGCGGGTTCGTCCAGGCGCAGTTCATTGCCCGGGGTATGGTCGCTGACATCGCCCTTCACGCCCGGGCGTGAGGGAGACCAGCGGAACCATCACGCCCATATCATGCTGACCACCCGCGAGATCGGCCCAGAGGGGTTCGGGGCCAAGAACCGCGACTGGAACGCCAAGGAGCTGTTGGTGGACTGGCGCTCGTCCTGGGCTGAGCACGTCAATCATACGCTGGAGCGCTGCAACGTCCATGAGCGGGTGGATCACCGCACCCTGGAGGCGCAGCGCGCGGAGGCGCTTGAGCGGGCTCACGCGGCCGAGCGCCGTGGCGACGAGCGGGTCCGCGTCGCGGAGATGGCGCGGGCGGTGGAGCTGGACCGTCCACCCTTGCCCGATGTCGGTGCCCGGGGCTGGAGTATGATGCGGCGCGGGATCGCCACGCCGGCCTCCGATCGCTGGCAGGAGGTGCGCGAGATCGGCTTGCAGGTCCGCGAGGTCGCCCGTGAGTTCCGGACGCAGGCCCGGGAATGGCTGGAGCGGACCCTGGACCGGGTGCAGGAGCGCACGGCGGCCCTCGGCCTCACCCGCGCCCCGGAGACGGCGCTGGAGAGGCTTCAGGCCGCCCGTGCATCGCGTGGGGCCGTGGATGCGCCCTCGAGCGCTCTTGAACGGCTACAGGCGGCGCGGGCCGGGCGCGGTGTGGATCGTGGTGCGGAGGTCGAGCGTAATGTTGAGAGCGCCGGGCATGCCCTCACCCAGCAAGACCGGGAGAGGGAACGCGTGCTGAAGCAGGAGCGGGCGTTGGAACGGCAGCGCGCCGCTGAGCGCGAAGGGCCCAGCCATGAAAGGTGAAAAGACGATGGCGTGTAAGCGGCAACAAAGGACTGTTTGGAGGCAATATTCCCTCGATGCGTCGCTTCCGCCACAAACCAGTGCGATTGACAAAGATAACTTAGACGCACGGGAGATCTGGTTGCCCATATTTCGTGCCCAGACCGGCGATCCATGCCTTCTTTTAAGTGAATGAACAAGACTATGCCTGAAAATCTAACAAACACTTTTTACCAAACGTTCGCAGGCAATAATTTTTATCAGAGAATCTCAACAAGATTCGAATTTTGCGTGCAAACCTAAAAAGGGAAATATCTAGATATGACCAATCCTACCATTATAACGCTCTCCTCTATTCCTCCGCGATTTAATAAAATACGCCCCACTCTGGAAGCGATGCTTGCGCAGAAGCAGCCCGCCGCAGAAGTAAGGCTTTATATTCCTCACAGCTATAGAAGGTTTCCGGATTGGGATGGGACGCTTCCAGATGTTCCATCAGGAGTAACCATCAAAAGATGTGAGGATCTTGGCCCAGCCACCAAAGTCCTTCCTGCTTGTCGTGATCTTTACGGAGAGTCTGTCGATATTCTTTTTGGTGATGATGACAAGCAATATGATATAAATTGGCATGGTCGGTTCAAAGATTGCCGGGTGCGCTATGCAAATTACTGCATCGTCGAAGCAGGCGAAACACTTCCCGATATAGATGAAGCCAGTCGCGATAAATCACGTCTACCTCGAGCAGCTAGATGGGGAAGAAAGCCTATTGCATATAGAATCAAGAGGCTTCTTTCAGGATTCAGAATAAAATCATCAATCTATGCCAAGAGTGGGTTCGTTGATATTTTAAATGGACATGGTGGTGTTATGGTAAAGCCAGAATGGTTTGGTAATGACGCTTTCAATATCCCTGATGTTATATGGACGGTAGATGATCCGTGGCTATCTGGAAATCTAGAAAGAGTCGGTGTTCCTATCTGGCTAAATGCTGGTGTAGTGCGCATCGACAGCTTTGATGTTGGAGATGTTCATTCCCTATTGACGTTTTCAGAGCAGGGACATGGCAGGGTGGAGGCTGATCTGGCCGCAATAGATTATCTGCGGGAAGCGTATGGGATCTGGACTCCCCAGGGTGATGTAACCCCTCCTGCAGGGTATATGAGTGAAACAATGCGGGTACTTGCTCGCCGCAGAACTATGATACGTTAAAGTTATCAATTGCCTGCTGCATGCTCCTGCTAAGGTAAACATTTCTACCTTCGTCCTTAGCATTTTTTGCAATATTATATATCAGACGCGCTTCGCGCGATGGAGAGTGATGGCCAGCACTTTCAACTTTTGAAAGTGCTGCTTCATCAGAAGTAATTTTATCGTCGTATCCAGGAACATAACGGGTTGAAAAGAAAGTAAACCCTACAATAGTTAGACTTGAAAATGGCGTATTGATAAAGAAATCGACGCACACCATTCCCGTACTGGGAGCGTACCCGCCCAATTTTTCAGCTAAAGAGTTATATTTTTCATATGGTATAATCTTTACTTTAACTGCATCTGCAAATTTTTTTTCTGCAATTAGCGTATCTAAGAAAGAGCTTCTTTTTAAAGTCCGGTGCACTATCGATTTTACCCCAGCCTGATTGAGACTGTTAATAGTGACGGGCCGAGTGTCGTTCCCGAAGCTATGGAAGAGCACATCGCATCGTAGCGAGTCTTTATCCAAAAAATTTAACGATGTATGAATTCCGTTATTCATCTTAACAACTATATCGATGTCTGATGTATCAATATGCTTAAGGTCTTCGATGACAGTATTTGCTGATCCTATCACAAGTATTTTTTTGCCATTAAAATCCTCAACCGACAAAGTGTATTCATCTTTAAGCTGCTTATATAATTTT
>NZ_BBPH01000045.1 GCF_000787695.1 Paracoccus sp. PAMC 22219
AAATACCCCGCGGGGGTCCGGGGGCGCGAAGCCCCCGGCCGCGGTCTGACAAAAGGAACTGCCATGTATGATCTGATCGTGATCGGCGCCGGCCCCGGCGGCTATGTCTGCGCCATCCGCGCCGCGCAGCTGGGCCTGAAGGTCGGCGTGGTCGAGGGCCGCGAGGCCCTGGGCGGAACCTGCCTGAACGTGGGCTGCATCCCCTCCAAGGCCCTGCTGCACGCCAGCCACATGCTGCACGAGGCGCATGAGAATTTCGAAAAGATGGGCCTGATGAACGCCCATGTCGATGTCGACTGGACCAAGATGCAGTCCTACAAGGCCGACACGGTCCAAGGGAACACCAAGGGCATCGAGTTCCTGTTCAAGAAGAACAAGATCGACTGGATCAAGGGTTGGGCCACGATCCCCGAGGCCGGCAAGGTCAAGGTCGGCGACACCGTCCACGAGGCCAAGAACATCGTCATCGCCACCGGATCGTCCCCCGCCGCGCTGAAGGGCGTGACCGTCGACAACGACGCGGGCATGATCGTCGATTCCACCGGTGCGCTGGCCCTGGCGCAGATCCCGAAATCCATGGTCGTGATCGGCGCAGGGGTCATCGGGCTGGAACTGGGTTCGGTCTATGCGCGCCTTGGCGCCGAGGTGACGGTGGTCGAATACCTGGACGTCATCACCCCCGGCATGGACGGCGAGGTGCAGAAGGCCTTCCAGAAGATGCTGACCAAGCAGGGCCTGTCCTTCGTGATGGGTGCCGCGGTGCAATCGGCCGAGGCCAAGGACGGCCAGGCGACCATCACCTATGCGCTGAAGAAAGACGACAGCGCGCACAGCCTGACCGCCGACGTGGTCCTGGTCGCGACCGGCCGCCGTCCGCATGTCGATGGCCTGGGCCTCGACGCCTTGGGCGTGACGATGACCGACCGCGGCTTCGTCAAGGTCGACGACCACTGGGCGACCAGCGTCAAGGGCGTCTATGCCATCGGTGACGCGGTCCCCGGACCGATGCTGGCCCACAAGGCCGAGGACGAGGGCATGGCCGTCGCCGAGGTCATCGCGGGCAAGCATGGCCACGTGAACTATGCGGTCATCCCCGGCGTGATCTACACCACCCCCGAAGTCGCCAATGTCGGCCTGACCGAGGAGCAGGCCAAAGAAGGCGGCCGCAAGATCAAGATCGGCAAGTTCCCCTTCATGGGCAATGCCCGTGCCAAGGCGCAGTTCCTGGGAGAGGGCTTCGTCAAGCTGATCGCGGACGGGGAAACCGACCGCATCCTGGGCTGCCACATCATCGGGCCCTCGGCGGGCGACCTGATCCACGAAGTCTGCGTGGCGATGGAGTTCGGCGCCTCGGCCGAGGATCTGGCCCTGACCTGCCACGCGCACCCGACCGTGTCGGAAGCCGTGCGCGAAGCCGCGCTGGCCTGCGGAGGCGGCGCCATTCATGCATGACGCGCGCGCGGTGGCGGGGGCATTGCCCCCGCGGCCCGTGGCCCATCTGGGTCGGCGCGGGCTGCTGATCTCGATCCTGGCGCTGGCCGCATGCGGCGGCGGCGGCAGCAGTTCGGGCAGCAACGGGCGGATCGGCGGTTCGGGCCTTTATCCGAACGAAACGCCCCATCTGCGCCAACGCATCAACTTCTGGTCGCGCCACTACGGCGTGCCCAGCACTCTGGTTCAGCGGGTGATCCTGCGCGAATCCAGCCACCGCCCCGGCGCCCGCAACGGCCCCTATCACGGGCTGATGCAGATCGTGCCGCAGACCGCGCGCACGATGGGCTATCGCGGGCCGGATCACGGTCTGCTGGATGCCGATACGAACCTGCGCTATGGCGTGAAATACCTGCGCGGCGCGTGGATGGTGGCCGAGGGCGATCCCGACCGTGCCGTCATGTGGTATTCGCGCGGCTATTATTACGAGGCCAAGCGCAAGGGCCTGCTGAAGAAGACCGGCCTGCGCGGCTGAGGATCAGCCGCCCGCGATGATGCGGACATAGTTCCGCGTCTCGCGATAGGGCGGGATGCCGCCGTGCTTTTGCACCGCGCCCGGACCCGCATTGTACGCGGCCAGTGCCAGCGTCCAGTTTCCGAACTGGTTGTACATCATCCGCAGATAGCGCGCGCCGCCGTTCAGGTTCTGCACCGGATCACTGGGATTCACGCCCAGCTTGGCCGCCGTCCCCGGCATCAGCTGCGCCAGCCCCATCGCACCCTTGTGCGACCGGGCGTTGGGGTTCCAGCCGGATTCCTGCTGCACCAGCCGCAGGAACAGGTCCTCGGGGATGCCGTGGCGCTGCGCTGCCTGGCGCGCATGCGGCAGGTATTCGCTGCGCCGCCCGGTATAGCGGGGAATGTTCGGCGCGGTTTCCAGCAGGACCTCCTGCTGGCCGGCATTGGGCTGCAGACGCGCCGATGACTGGTACTGCGTCGACAGGCGCGAATCCATCAGCCGGGTCTGGCGGGCGAACTGTTCGGCGCGCGATTTGGACGACGCGCCCGACAGGCGCAGGCCCTGCGCGTCTGCCGGTCCGGGCGCCACCAGCGACAGCGCAAGCGCCGCGCACAGGGATGCCGTCAGGGATGTGCAGGTCCGCATGATGTCCGCCCTCGTTGTGTGTCGCGGCTGCGCGCCGCTGTTGGCGGGAATATACATGAAATCGGCCCTGCCGCCAGCCGGGCGTTAAGGGTCGCGCGGGTTCCCGCGCGCGGTCTTGCCCCGACCGGGCGGCACGGGTTAGACCGGGGCAAACACATGATCCAAGGAATCCGCATATGGCAGGCAGCGTCAACAAGGTCATTCTGGTCGGCAATCTGGGCCGCGACCCGGAAATCCGCAGCTTTCAGAACGGCGGCAAGGTGGCGAACCTGCGCATCGCCACCTCCGAGAACTGGAAGGACCGCACCACCGGTGAGCGCAAGGAGCGCACCGAGTGGCACACCGTGGCCATCTTCAACGAGGGCCTGGTGGGCGTCGTCGAACGCTATCTGAAAAAGGGCAGCAAGGTCTATGTCGAGGGCCAGCTGGAAACCCGCAAATGGCAGGACCAGTCCGGTCAGGACCGCTATTCGACTGAGATCGTCCTGCGCGGCATCGGCGGCACGTTGACCATGCTGGACGGCGCCAGCGGCGGTGCCGGCGGCGGCGGTGGCATGGGTGGCGGTGGTGGCCGCGACAGCGGCGGCTATGACGACTACAATCAGGGCGGCGGATCGCCGTCGCGTGGGGGCGGTGCAGGCGGCGGCGCGCCCAGTGGTGGCCGCGCGGATTACGACGACGAAATCCCGTTCTGATCCGATCAGCGCGAATCACTGACAAGGGCGGCCGCGGGGCCGCCCTTTTCATGGCACGGCGGGCGACGCGATCTTGCCGCGCCATGCGGCAGACTTGCCGCAAATTGCGTGCCGCATGGCCCCTGCTTTCCGAATGATCCTGCGCTTGCAATGCGTCTGCGCTGGCGGTTTCTGGGCTGATCCCTGCGCGGAACGGCCCGCGCGCCTGCCACAGGAAGGCTTGCAGATGGCACTGACACTTACCGATCTGACCGCACCCCAGGGGTTCGAGCGTCTGGTTCTGGCACAGGACCCGCAGGCCGGACTGCGCGCCCTGATCTGCCTGCATTCGACCGCACTTGGCCCCGCGGCGGGCGGTTGCCGGATGTGGGCCTATGCCGACGATCAGGCCGCGATCCACGACGTGACGCGCCTGGCCCGCGGCATGACCTACAAGAACGCGATGGCCGATCTGGGTCTGGGCGGCGGCAAGGCGGTCATCATCGGCGACGCGCGCACCGACAAGACGCCGGCGATGATGCGCGCCTTTGGCGAGGCCGTCGACGCGCTTGGCGGCACCTATTGGACGGCCGAGGATGTGGGCATCTCTCCGGCCGACATGGCCCATGCGGCCGAGGCGACGCGCTTTGCCGTGGGCCTGTCGGGCGCTTCGGGCGACCCCTCCCCCTGGACGGCCGAGGGCGTGTTCCGCTGCCTGCGCGTGGGCGCGCGCCATGCGTTCGGCACCGACGATCTGACCGGGCGGCGCGTGCTGGTGCAGGGGCTGGGCCATGTCGGCCTTTCGCTGGCCGAAAAGCTGGCGGCTGCCGGGGCGCGGCTGATCGTGACCGACATCCATCAGGCGGCGCTGGACGACGCGGCGACCCGCCTTGGCGCCACGGTCTGCGCCCCCGACGCCGTCTTCGACCAGCAGATGGACATCCTGGCGCCCTGTGCCCTGGGCGGCGTGCTGACGCGGGACACGGCGACGGCGCTGACCGCGACGCTGGTCTGCGGCGCGGCGAACAACCAGCTGGCCGATGACGGCGTGGCGGACATCCTGGCCGCGCGCGGCATCACCTACCTGCCCGATTACGTCGTGAACGCCGGCGGCATCATCAGCGTCGCCAGCGAGATCCACGGCAAGCCCGACGCCTGGCGCCTGGACCGCCTGACCGCCATCGCGGGCCGCGTGGACCAGATGCTGACC
>NZ_BBPH01000044.1 GCF_000787695.1 Paracoccus sp. PAMC 22219
GGCGTCGCCTGTGCAGGAAGCGTCTGCAGGTCCGCCACGCCACCGTTCAGCACCGCTGCCGGAAGCCCGAAATACTGCAGAATGAACCAGACGCGGGCGGCCTCGGTCATTCCGCCGTCGTCCAGGACCACCGTCAGGGCATCTTGGGTCAGGCCCAGCTGCGCGATCTGGTTCTGCCAATAGGGGACGTCATCGAACCCCATATCGCTTTGTTTGGCCGCCGCGATCCAGTCGCGGATCGGGACGACCGCCATATCGGCGGGATGTTCCTCTGCTGTCGGCACGTAGAGCAGGCGCAGGGGCCCCAGATCGGACAGCTGAGACGCGGAGACGATCGGCGAAGTGTTCATGGGGTCATGCCCTTTTTTCAGACTGTTCGGCCGCAGATTATGCGTCAAAAGATGACCCCCGCCAGCCCGGCCAGCGCATGCTCTACGAATGACTTCCGGGCCACCAGCATGGTCACTCTGCGTTCGGGGTATTGATGGCCGACCGCTGAACAATTCGAAAGCAGGCCGTTTGGTGCCATGCCTGGAGGCTGCATTTCCGTTCCGGGCTGGATGACCAGCGGGTCCATTTGACCTTCGATATTCGAACCACAGTTGCATCTCCTTCAATGCGGACGAGGAGGCTGTCGCCCAAGCCGGTCCTGGTGCCAGTCATCTCAAGCTTGCAACGAATGTCTTTCCGCCCGAAGCATAAGCGATGAGAGAGCTTACACTGCGCCAGGTCGAGGTCGTTCGCGCCGTCATGATCGCCGGCACGATCCAGGGTGCCGCGGATCTGCTGAACGTGTCCGCGCCCGGGATCAGCCGGTTGATCAAGCATACCGAAAGCGGCCTGGGCATCCGGCTGTTCGAACGCAAGGCCGGGATATTCGTGCCCGCGACCGAGGCGCATGCGATCTTTGCCGTGCTGGAGCAGGTTCACCGCCAGATGGACAACCTGAACGTCGCGGTCAGCGCGCTTCAGAAGGGGCACCAGTTCACGCTGTCCTTTGCATCGGCGCCCTCGATCGCGCAGTTCATTGCCGCGCGGGTCATCCGCGGGCTGCGGCAGCGGTTCCCGGACCTGGACATCGATCTGGACATCCTCAAGATCGAGGAGACGCTGGACTATCTGCTGCTGGAGAAGGGCGAGGTGGTGATCATGTCGTCGCACCTGGACAACCCCGGCATCCAGTGCACCCCCATCGGCGAAGGCCGGATCGTGGCCATCATGCCCGAGGGGCACCCGCTTGCCGAGAGACTGGCCGTGTCGATCCACGATCTGATCCGCTATCCCTTCATCGGCGTCGACCCGTCCGACCCCTATGGGCAGACCCTGGCGCGGCCGTTCGACGATGCGGGCCTGACCCCGCGGCACGCGATGCGGGGGCGGTTCGCGCAGACCATCGTCAGCCTGGTGCGGCATGGGCTGGGCGTGGCCGTCATCGACGAATTTTCCGTCGCCGAAGTGTACATGGCCGGGCTGGTCCGCCGACCGCTGGTCGAACCGGCGACGATCACCGCCTGGTCGGTCCAGAAGCGGGGCCGACAACTGTCAAGCTTTGCCGAACAGACCGTGTCCCTGTTCCGCCGTGAGCTGGGCCGTGCGCGGGCGAGAGAGCGGTGGGACCAGCCCGCTGATTAACGTCAGGTTACGTTCCGCGTCAAATCGGTATTTGCGGTTAGTCTTGTGATCTGAGATGGATTGACGACAGCCCAGGAGGATGGGCGCTGATCCGAGGGAGGAACGATGCGACATTTTGTTTACGGCGCGGCCGTGGTGCTGGGTCTGGCGATGCCGGCAATGGCCGAATACCCCGAGCGTGACATTCAGGGCATCATCCAATGGGGTGCAGGCGGGTCGACCGACACGGTCAGCCGGTCGGTGACGCCCCATGCCGAGGCGGTGCTGGGCGCCAAGGTGATCCTGCAGAACGTCACGGGCGGGGTCGGTGCCATCGGCCTGAATCAGGCGGACCGCGCCGATGCCGACGGCTATACCCTGCTGTTCGGGGCGGAAAACCCGCTGCTCTACAAGGTCATGGGCCTGGGAGAGAAGGACTACGCGGACTTCGTGCCGATCAACGTCATTGCGCGGGGCATTCCGATCCTGGTGGCCCAGCCCGATGCGCCCTTCGACACCTTCCCCGAGATGATCGCCTATATCAACGAGAACCCGGGAGAGGTCCGTTTCGGCTCGACCGGGCCGGGCGGTCTGCCGTCGGTGGTCACGGCGATGATCAACGACAAGACGCCGATCGACGTGACGGCTGTGCCCTATGACGGCGACGGTCCGGCGCTGACGGCGCTGCAGGGCGGGGCCATCGACGTGATGCCCGCCGTGCTGGGCGCGGCGCTGGAGCCCGTGCGGGCCGGCAACCTCAAGGCCATCGCGATCTTTGACAGCGAGGGCGTGGAACAGCTGCCCGACGTTCCGGCGATCACCGACACCAACCCGGAATTCGCCGACCTGCTGCCTTGGGGTCCGTTCTTCGGCATCTTCGCCAAAGCCGGTACGCCCGACGACGTCGTGGCCAAGCTGACCGACGCCTATGGCCAGGCCACGCAGAACGCCGACTTCCTGTCGATGATGGAGGGACGTGGCTTCCGCATGCTGTCGCTGACCGGCGCCGAGGCGCAGGAGTTCCTGGACGGCTGGCAGAGCCAGACGGCCTGGATCCTGTACGACGCGGAAATCGCCAAGAACTCTCCCGAGGATTTCGGCATCAGCCGTCCCTGACCCGACCTGACCGCATGCCGTCCCGGTCCGACCGGGGCGGCATCCCCAGGGTCCGCGCAAGTCACAGGTCCGACGGAGGGACCCATCCATGGAACCGACACCCAAACGTCGCCCGGGCGAACTTGTCTTCAACATCGCCATCATGCTGGCCAGTTTCGGCCTGCTGTATTCGGCCTACGGCATTTCCGGCTTCGAGGCGCTGTCCGCCCCCGGCGCGGTGCCGATGGCCACGACCGCGATCATGGTCGTCTGCGCCGTCGTCATCCTGCGCCAGACGCTGCGCAAGGGCGCCGATACCAGCCAGACGATGGCCGCCGACATCCTGCCGCTGATCGTGATCGTGACCATCGCGATGATCGCCGCCTATGCGGTGCTGCTGCGGCCGCTGGGCTTTCTGCCGACATCGGTGCTGTTCCTTCTGGTCATGGTCCGGTTCCTGTCGCGGCGCGGATGGGGGTTCTGCCTGGCCGTGTCGGTCGGCACCGTGTTCGTGATCTGGATCATCTTCCGCCTGATCTTCGCCGTCCTGATGCCGCAGGGCATCATCCCCGAGGGACGCATCGTCTCTGCCATCACATCGCTGTTCTGAGGGCGCATCATGGACATTTTGTCGAACCTGCTGATCCCGATCGTCAATCTGGACCTGCTGATGCTGATCGCCGTGGGGACATTCGCGGGCATCTATGTCGGCGCGATCCCCGGTCTGTCGGTGACCATGGCCGTGTCGATCCTGATCTCGTTCACCTTTTCATGGGAGGTCTATCCGGCGCTGGCGCTGATGATCGGCATCTACATGGGCGGGGTTTATGGCGGGTCGCGCACGGCGATCCTGCTGAACATCCCCGGCGCGCCATCGGCCATCGCCACCGCGCTTGACGGCTTTCCCATGGCCCAGCATGGCCGCGCCGGAGAGGCGATCGGCATCGTGACGGTGGTGTCCTTCATCGGCGGCTTCATCGGCATCTTTGCGCTGGGCGCCTTCGCCCCGCTGCTGTCGGATTTCGCCATCGGCTTTCAGCCGCGCGACTTCATGCTGCTGGCAATCATGGGCATCCTGCTGGTCGGATCGCTGTCGGGCGACAGCCTGGTCAAGGGCATCTTCGCAGGCGCGCTGGGCATCGGGGTGGGGGCCGTGGGCATGGACCCGCTGACCATCCAGGACCGGTTCGTGTTCGGCATTTCCGAACTGCGGGGCGGGATCTCGTTCGTGGCGGTGATGATAGGGCTGTTCGGCGTGTCCGAGGCGCTGATCCAGCTGCACAGCATCCACACCCCCGCCGTGCGCCAGAAGATCACCGGCATCATCCCCAGCTGGTCCAAGGTGCGCAAGCACCTGCCGCTTGGGCTGCAGACCTCGACCATCGGCACGATCGTGGGGGCCCTGCCGGGCACCGGCGGCGACATCGCGGCGCTGATGGCCTATGACCACGCCAAGCGCGTCACCCGCAATCCCGAAACCCCCTTCGGCAAGGGCGCGATCGAGGGCCTGGTCGCCCCCGAAACTGCCAACAACGCCGCCGTCGGCGGGGCGTTCATTCCCATGCTGACGCTGGGCATTCCGGGCGACGCGGTCACCGCGATCATGATCGGCGCGCTGTTCATCCACGGCCTGAACCCCGGCCCGATGCTGATGATCGAACAGCCCGACATGTTCTGGTTCATCGTCAGCTCGCTGGCGCTGGCGAACGTGTTCATGCTGATCTTCGGCCTGACCGGCATCCGGCTGTTCGTCCGCATCGTCGAACTGCCGCGCACGGTCCTGCTGCCCGTCATCATGGTGCTGTCGATCGTCGGCGCCTATGCGGTCAACAACAGCCTGACGGATGTCTACTGGATGCTGGGCTTTGGCGTGCTGGGCTATTTCATGCGGCTCTACGGCTATCCGCTGGCGCCGATCATCCTGGGGGTGATCCTGTCGCGGCTTCTGGACGACAACTGGCGCCGGGCCATCATCAGCGAGCGCGAGGATTTCGGCGCGATGATGATGGGCATCTTCACCAGCCGCTGTCGCTGTGCCTGTTCCTGGCGGTGGTGATGATCCTTGTGACCAACACGCCGTGGTGGGCCCGGTGGCGGGCCCGCAAGGCCTGAGCAATGAGAGACCTGACCATGAGCGACATGATCCTGCTGGGCCTGATCGGCGACAATATCGCGGCCTCGCAATCGCCCCGCCTGCACCGTCTGGCGGGTGTCCAGAACGGACGCCAGGTCCGCTATGACAGCCTGATCCCCGCGCTGGAGGGTCTGGATTTCGACGCCCTGTTCGCCCGTTGCGCGTCGGGGGGCTATCGCGGGATCAACGTGACCTATCCCTACAAGGAGGTCGTGGCGGGCCGGCTGCGCATCGACGATCCGCTGGTCGCGGCGATCGGGGCCTGCAACACGGTGCTGTTCGACGCGGACGGGCCGCGCGGCTTCAACACCGACTATTCCGGGTTCGTCGCCGCATACCGGCGGGTGCGGGGCGACCGTGCGCCGGGGGCCGTGCTGATGATCGGGGCGGGCGGCGTGGGGCGCGCGGTGGCGTTCGGCCTGATCGCCCTGGGCGCGACCGAGATCCGGCTGGCCGACCGCGATGCCGCCAAGGCCGAGGGTCTGGCCGAGGCGCTGCGCCGGGCCGCGCCGGGGCTGGTCGTACGGACCGGCACCGATGCCGCGGCACTGGCGCCGGGCGCGCAGGGGCTGATCAACTGCACCCCCGTCGGCATGGTCGGCTATGGCGGCACGCCGCTGGCCGCCGATCTGATGGCGGGGGCGGAATGGGTGTTCGATGCGGTCTATACGCCGGTCGACACGCCGTTCCTGCGCGATGCCGGGGCGGCGGGGCTGGACGTAATCTCGGGGTACGAGTTGTTCGTGGGGCAGGGCGTCGATGCCTGGTCCCTGTTCACCGGCCTGCCTTTGGACGAGGCGCGCCTGCGCGACGATCTGGCCGCGGGGCGGGACGCGTCATGAAGACCTCGATCGCCACCGTATCGCTGTCGGGCAGCCTGACCACCAAGCTGGCCGCCATCGCCGAGGCCGGGTTCGACGGCATCGAGATCTTCGAGCAGGATTTCCTGGCCTCGGACTTCACCCCCGCCGAGGTCGGCCGCATGGTCCGCGACCACGGGCTGGAGATCACTTTGTTCCAGCCGTTCCGCGACTTCGAAGGCCTGCCCGAACCCCATCGCAGCCGTGCCCTGGCCCGGGCCCAACGCAAGTTCGAATTGATGAACCAGTTGGGCACCGACCTGATGCTGGTCTGTTCCACCACCCATCCGGCGGCCATCGGCGGCATCGACCGCATGGCGCATGATTTCCGCGATCTGGGCGATCTGGCGGCCCGTCACGGCATCCGCGTGGGGTTCGAGGCGCTGTGCTGGGGCCGGTTCGTGAACGACCACCGCGACGCATGGGAGGTGGTGCGCCGCGCCGATCACCCGAATGTCGGACTGATCCTGGACAGCTTTCACACCTTGGCGCGCCGGATCGATCCCTCGTCGATCCGGGCGATTCCGGGGGACCGGATCTTCTTTGTCCAGCTGGCCGATGCCCCGGCCATCGACATGGACCTGCTGTACTGGTCGCGCCACTATCGCAACATGCCGGGCGAAGGTGATCTGGACGTGACCAACTTTATGCAGGCGGTCGCGGCAACAGGATATGCCGGGCCGCTGAGCCTTGAGATCTTCAATGACCAGTTCCGGTCGGGATTGCCGCGCATGGTGGCCCAGGACGGGCATCGCAGCCTGATCGCGCTGATGGACCAGGTGCGCCGGGTCGAACCGGCGGCCGCTCCGGACCTGCCGCGATTCCCCGCGCCGGCCCCGGTCGAGCGTATCGAATACATCGAATTCGCCACCAGCGCGGCCGAGGCGCCCGCGCTGGAGACGCTGCTGTCCAGCCTGGGCTTTGCGGCGGGGGGGCGGCATGTCTCCAAGCCGGTGACGGTCTGGCGGCAGGGGGGCGTGAACGTGCTGGTCAATTCCGACCTGTCGGGCTTTGCCCACAGCTCTTATGTGACGCACGGCACGACGGTGTCGGAAATCGCGCTGATGGTGCCCGATGCCCGCGCGGCCTTTCAGCGGGCGACGGCGCTTCTGGCGCGGCCCTTGGTTCAGGACACGCTGCCGGGTCAGCTGGCGATCCCCGCGATCCGGGGTGTCAGCGGCAACGTGATCCGCCTGCTGGACGGCACCTCGGATCTGGCGGGGATCTGGCAGGTCGATTTCCGCGCCACGCCCGCGCAGGCGGGGGCGGGGATCACCGGGATCGACCATATCGGCCAGACCATGGCCTATGATGAGATGCTCAGCTGGTCGCTGTTCTATACGTCCATCTTCGATGCGGAAAAGGCGCCGATGGTCGATGTGGTGGACCCAGACGGTCTGGTGCGCAGCCGGGCGATCCGGTCGGGCGGGCTGCGGGTGACGCTGAACGGCGCCGATGCGCGCCATACCCTTGCGGGTCGGTTCATCGAGGACAGTTTCGGCGCATCGGTCCAGCATGTGGCCTTTGCCAGCGACGACCTGTTTGCCACCGCCGCCGCGCTGGCGGAACGCGGCTTTGCAACGCTGAAGATCGGCGCGAACTATTATGACGACGTGCAGGCCCGGTTCGGGCTGGATCACGGCATGGTGGCGCGGATGCAGGCGGCGTCGATCATGTATGACGAGGATGCGGGCGGGCAGTTCTTTCAGCTGTACAGCGAGCCGCGCGCCGACGGGTTCTTCTTCGAGATCGTCCAGCGGCAGGGCAATTACGCGGGCTATGGCGCGCCCAACGCCCCCTTCCGCATCGCCGCGCAGAAACGCGCCGCCCGCCCGGCGGGAATGCCGCGCCACTAGGGCCGCGTGCCGTCGGTGGCCAGCTGCGTCAGCAGGTCCAGCATCGCGTTGCCAGGCCCGACCTGCCGGCGCGTCAGGCCGACCGCACCGGTCAGGAACCCCGCATCGGTCGGCCACTGGATCAGCGCGCCGCGGTCCAGCTCGTCCCCGACCACCCCCTGAGAGATGAACCACAGCGCGTCCGACGCGGCCAGGATGCCCCGCCCGACCGCCAGGGCCGCGGTTTCGAACGCGGGGCGCAACCCGGCCAGGTTGCGGGCCTGCAGGTAATCGTCGACCGCCCGGCGGATCAACGCGTCCTGCGGCGGCAGGATCACCGGGCAGGCCGCCAGCACGTCGCGCACCGGCTGGCCCCACAGCGGATGCCCGGCGCGGGAGACGAGGGCGATCTGATCCTCGTACAGGTGGTCGAAGCGCAGGCCCGCCATGTCGGCGGCGGCGGGCATGCGCCCGATCATCAGGTCGATGCCGCCGTCATGCAGCATGCGGATCAGGTGTGAATGCGGCCCCGTCTCGACCGACAGGGTCACATGCGGTTGGATCTCGCGAAAGCGCAGCGCCACGCGCGGGAACAGCCGTGTGGCCGCCGTGGGCAGGATGCCCACCCGCAACCGGTCGGTCCCCGTCACCGGATGCAGCGCGGCGACCCCGGACTCCAGCATCTGCAGCGCGGCGGCGGCATGGGTGCGCAGCAGGGTGCCCGCATCGGTCAGCACCAGCCGCCGCCGTTCGCGCCGGAACAGCGGCACCTGCAACAGGGCCTCCAGCTCGGCCAGGGTGCGGCTGAGTGCGGGCTGGGTGATCCCCTGCGCCCGTGCCGCCGCCGTCAGGCTGCCGCGGGCCGCGATGTCCAGAAAGACCCGCAGATGCCGCAGCTTGATGCCGGGATGCATAATCATTTGGGCATCCTTTGCTGCCGATTTTGCATTATCGGTGATCTTGCCCCCATGTTACGTTATGGACAGGAGGAGTATCCATGCAAATCTTGTCCCGCCTTACGGGGCGCTGCATTTCCGGCTGGACGGTCCAAGCGGCGCGCCGGTGGTGCTGATGGCCAATTCGCTTGGCACGGATCTGCGTCTGTGGGACGCGGTCCTGCCGCTGCTGCCGCAGGGGCTGCGCTATCTGCGCTTTGACAAGCAGGGGCACGGCCTGTCCGACCTGGGCGTCGCCGACCGGATCGCCGATCACGCCGCCGATGCCGCCGCCCTGATCGAGGCCGTGGCCCCCGGACCGGTGGTCATGGTGGGCCTGTCGATCGGCGGGCTGATCGCGCAGCGCCTGGCGGCGGACCGGCCCGATCTGGTCCGCGCGCTGATCCTGTCCAACACCGCCGCCCGGCTTGGCACGCCTGAAAGCTGGCAGGCCCGCATCGACGCCGTCGAACGGCATGGCATGGACAGCATCGCCGACGCGGTGATGGAGCGCTGGTTTTCGCCCGCCTTCCGCGCGACCCCCGTCATGGCGCCGTGGCGCACCATGCTGGCCCGCACGCCCGCCGCGGGCTATGTTGCCGCCTGCCGGGCGCTGGCCGGGGCCGATCAGCGACAGGCCACCGCCGCGCTGCGCCTGCCCGCGATGGTGATCGCGGGCGAGGCCGACGGTGCATCGCCCCCCGATGTGGTGCGCGCGACCGCCGACCTGATCCCCGGCGCGACGTTCCACCTGATCCCCGGCGCGGGCCATCTGCCCTGCGTCGAGACGCCCGACGCCCACGCGGCGCTGATGACCCCGTTTCTGGAAAGGCATGCCGCATGACCCAATTGTCCGACACAGGGACCGCCACCCGCCGCCGCGTGCTGGGCGCGGCCCATGTCGCCCGCGCGCAGGCCGCGCAGACGCCGTTCGACGCGCCGTTTCAGGCGCTGATCACCGATGCGGCCTGGGGCCATGTCTGGTCACGGGGCACGATTCCGCTGCGCGAACGGTCGATGATGACCATCGCCCTGCTGGCGGGTCTGGGCAATGACGGCGAACTGGCCCTGCACCTGCGGTCCATCCCGAACACCGGCACCAGCCGCGACGACGTGATGGAGGCGCTGCTGCACGTTGCCATCTATGCCGGCGTCCCGCGTGCCAACCACGCCATCGCCCTGGCCCGTCGCATCTTTGCCGAGGCCGACGCCGAAGGAGGACAGGCATGACCCTGTATCAACGCGACCGCACCTGGCATCCGCCCGCGCTTGCCCCCGACTACAAGACCTCGGTCGCGCGTTCGCCGCGGCTGGCGATGCTGTCGATCGAGGGGACGGTGTCGGAAGTGACCGGCCCCCGGTTCGGTCACGGAGAGATCACCGCGCTGGACGGCGACCTGATCGCGAATTACGCCAAGGACGGCGATCCGGTGGGCGAACGCATCATCGTCCACGGCCGCGTCCTGGACGAGAACGGCCGCCCCGTCCCGCAGACCCTGGTCGAGATCTGGCAGGCCAATGCCGGCGGCCGCTATCGCCACAAGAAGGACAGCTATCTGGCCCCGGTCGATCCGAATTTCGGCGGCTGCGGGCGGGTGCTGACCGACGATCAGGGGCATTACGCCTTTCGCACCATCAAGCCCGGCGCCTATCCGTGGCGCAACTGGGTGAACAACTGGCGCCCCGCGCATATTCACCTGTCGGTCTTTGGCACGGCCTTCGCGCAACGCCTGATCACCCAGATGTATTTCGAGGGCGACCCGCTGATCGCGCATTGCCCGATCGTGCAGGCCATCCCCGATCCCCGCGCCATCGACGCGCTGATCGCGCCTCTGGACCTGAACCAGGCGGTGCCGCTGGATTGCCTGGCCTATCGGTTCGACATCGTGCTGCGGGGGCGGCGGTCGACCTTCTTCGAGAACCGGCCGGAGGGAAACTGACATGCCGCAACCGCTGAGCTATCTCAAGGAGACGCCGTCCCAGACCGCCGGGCCCTATGTCCATATCGGACTGGCCCCGCGGGCGGCGGGGTTCGACATCTATGACACCGAACTGGGGTTCGGCCCCGTGCCGGGCGACGTGCCGGGCCCGCGCATCCGGATCACCGGCTGCGTGTTCGACGGCATGGGCGCCCCGGTCCGCGATGTCCTGATCGAGGTCTGGCAGGCCGATGCGGACGGGCTGTATCCCGGCCAGCCGGGGGCTGCCGCGGGTTCCGGCACTGGGCGCGCGTGGTGCCCGATTTCGGGACCGGACAGTTCACGTTGGACACGGTGCTGCCCGGCGCGGTGCCGGGGCCGGGGGGGCGTCCGCAGGCGCCGCACCTGTCGCTGTGGCTGGTCGCGCGGGGCATCAACACCGGCCTGCAGACGCGGATGTATTTCGCGGGTCAGGACAACGATGCCGACCCGGTGCTGTCCCTGATCGAACAGCCGCACCGCCGCGACACGCTGATCGCCCGTGGCGCCGACGGTCATTATCACTTCGACATTCACCTGCAAGGTGACAAGGAAACGGTATTTCTCGATGTCTGACCCCTGCATCATCTGCGTGGCCATCACCGGCAGCCTTCCGACCAAGGCCGACAACCCGGCCGTTCCCGTCACCGTCGCCGAACAGGTGGAATCGACCCACGAGGCCTTCGAGGCCGGGGCCGCCATCGTCCACGCCCATGTCCGCGACGACGAGGGAAAGCCCACCAGCGACCCCGACCGCTTTGGCCGCCTGCTGGAGGGCGTCCGCCAGCATTGCCCCGGCATGATCGTGCAGCTGTCGACCGGCGGGCGGTCGGGTGCGGGCCGCGACCGGGGCGGCATGCTGCCGCTGCGGCCCGACATGGCCAGCCTGTCGGTCGGTCGAACAACTTTCCGACCCGCGTCTATGAAAACAGCCCCGAACTGGTGGACTGGCTGGCATCCCAGATGGCGACCCACGGCGTCATGCCCGAGATCGAGGCTTTTGATCTGTCCCACATCCTGCAGGCCCATGCGATGTGGCAGGACGGGCGGTTGACCACCCGACCCTATGTGCAGTTCGTGATGGGGGTCAGGAACGCCATGCCGGTCGACCGCAACGTGTTCGATTACTATATCGCCACGGTCCGGCGGCTGTTCGGCACGGACGCGCCGTGGTGCGCGGCGGGGATCGGTCCGAACCAGATCGTGCTGAACGAATGGGCCGTCGCATCGGGCGGTCACGCACGGACCGGGCTGGAGGACAACGTGCGTCTGGACCGCACGCGGCTGGCACCGTCCAACGCGGCGCTGGTGCGGCGTGTGGTGGACCTGTGCGACCGGTATCGCCGGCCGGTGGCGACGTGGCAGCAGGCCCGCACGATTCTTGGTCTGGCGGAGGTCGCATCAGGTCCGCATCGTGAAAAAGGTCGTATGCCACTGCTGGCGAGGCTCTTGACGG
>NZ_BBPH01000043.1 GCF_000787695.1 Paracoccus sp. PAMC 22219
TTGGGGAGCAGCGCACAAGCGGGGAAACCGCAGCAACCGGGGGTTCAAGGTTGGGGAGCATCGCACACCCCGACGGACAGTTGCGATGACCAAGCGACCGACGGGGGACAGGTTATCGCAGGACGCGCTATTGACAGATGGCTCCTGTCAGCTTGCAACGCTCGTCAGGCCCGAGCGGCTGTGACGAGTGCTCCTATCACGATCTGGCCAATTCGGAGGCGCAGACTGGGCTGAAGCGATACTTGCCTTAGTCCAAAGCGCTGCACTCTCGTTTCGATCGCTTTTGATCGTGATGGAAGCAAAGGTTTATGATGTTTTGTTCGGGCACGACGCGTCGCTCCGTGCCCGAATATGTCAGCGTTCAGCGTTCAGCGTCCATCTTATAGAGTTTTTCAACGCGGCGACGGAAATCTTCGTCTGTCGAGAATTCAGCCTTCAGGTAAGAATCGATCAGGTCCAGCGCCAGCCAGGGCCCGACGATCTGTGCACCGATGCACATGACGTTGACATCGTCATGCTCCACGCACTGATGGGCGGAGTGGATGTCATGACAGACCGCCGCGCGGATGCCCTTGACCTTGTTGGCGGCAATGGACGCCCCGACGCCTGTGCCGCAGACCAGCAGGCCCCGTTCGGCACGCCCATCGGCGACCGCGCCCGTCACCAGTTGTGCGATGTCCGGAAAGTCCACCGGCTGATCGTCGTGAGAGCCGACATCCTCGACCTCGTGACCCAGCTTGCGGATGTGGGCCACGACCGTGGCCTTGAGCGGGAAGCCCGCGTGATCTGATCCAATGACGATACGCATAGTGTTACCTTTCAGGGTGTTATCGAAGAAGACCGGGAAGCCACAGCACCAGGTCGGCATGGAAGGTGATGATCGCCAGCGTCACCAGCAGCGGCACGTAGAACGGCAGCAGCGCGCGCAGCAGCTGGCGCAGGGTGATCTTGGCGATGTCGCAGATCAGGAACAGCGACAGGCCCATGGGGGGTGTCAGCAGGCCCAGCATCAGGTTGAAGATCACGATGATCCCCAGATGCACCGGATCGACACCCGCCAGAACCAGCGGCGACGCGATGACCGGCACGACCAGCAGCGTCGCGGTGGTGCTGTCCAGGAACATCCCTGCGATGAAGAAGATCAGGTTGGCGATGATCAGCAGCGCCATCGGACTGTCGGCGAATTGCAGGATCCAGCGGGCAAAGTCCTGCGGGATCTGCTCGACCGCCAGGATCCAGCCGAACAGCGACGCGACGGCCACGATGATCAGGATCGCGCTGGTGCTGCGGACCGTCATCAGCATGGCGTTCCACAGATGCGGCCAGGTCAGCTCTCGGTAGAACAGGCCGCTGATCAGCAGGACATAGACAACGGTGACGGCGGCCGCCTCGGTCGGCGTGAAGAGGCCCGGCAACATGCCGGATATCATCAACACGGGCGCAAACAGCGCAGGCAGGGCAGGCAGCAGGTCCACCCCGATCTCGCGCAGCGTGGGGGCGCGGTCGGAACGCGGCATCTTGTGGACGATGGGCAGGATGGCGGCCGTGATCATCAGCAACACGATGCAGATCAGCGCGGGCACGATCCCGGCCAACAGCAGCTGCACGATCGAGACGCTGGTGACTGACCCATAAACGATCAGCGGGATGCTTGGCGGAAAGATCGGCCCGACGACGGCTGATGCCGCAGTCACGGCGCCCGCAAAGGGCGCGGAAAAGCCGCGCTTGCGCATCGCCGCGATCTCGATCCGGCCAAGGCCGCCGACATCGGCCAGCGCCGCGCCGGACATGCCCGAAAAGATCAGGCTGGAAAAGATGTTCACCTGCGCCAACCAGCCCGGCAGCCGTCCCACCAGCGTATCGGCAAAGCGAAAGATGCGGTCGGTGACGCCCGCCGAATTCATCAGGTTGCCCACGAAGATGAAGATCGGCACCGCGACCAACGGAAAACTGTCCAGCGCATAGGTCACCCGCTGCGTCAGCAGACCAAGCGGCAACCCCTCGATCAGCACATATCCGATGGCGGGGATCAGGATGGCATAAACGACCGGAAAGCCCAGGACGAACAGCGCCAGAAAGATGGCGATCAGTGCGATGCCCATTACAGCGCCACCGAGCCGTGGCCCGCATCGGGTTTGCGCAGCTGGACCAGGTGGACAAGACACGCCCCTGCGAAGCCAAAGGTGGTGGCCCCCATGAAGACCCAGAACGGGATCTTCAGCGTCGGCGTTGCGCCCCGCATGGTCCCGGTGATGTTCTGAAACGCGACGAATGCCAGAAACCCGCAGGTCGCGATCCCGGCAGCAAGGATGACGAACCGGACAGCGCGCTGCAGCCTGCCAGGCAGGTTGTCCAGCAGTTCGGACATCACGATGTTCTCGTGGCTGGCGGTCACCAGCGGATAGGCCGCGAAGACGGTGCAGATCAGCAGGAAGCGTGTCAGCTCTTCTGCGCCGACGATGGCCGATCCCATGACCTCGCGGGCGATGATCTGGATGAAGGGCACGGCGATCAGCGCGGCCAGCAGCAGCACGCAGACAATTTCCAGCGGTTTACGCATCATGGTTCCCCTTGGGTGGCGACCGGTCCTAAGGCCGGTCGGCTGGCTGTCACTCGATCGCCATGATCTGTTCAATATACGGCTGATAGCTGGGGAAATCGCCGTTGATCTGGGCCAGCACCCGCTCGCGGAAGGCGTCGATGTCCAGACCGTCTTCCTCGGTCACGACGGTCATGCCCTTCTCGGTCAGTTCGGCCACCAGCTCGGCCTCCGACTCCTGCGCCCAGACCAGCGATTCCTCGGCCTTGGCGTCCAGAACGTCGGTGATCTGGGTGCGGGTCTCCTCGGACAGGCCCTGCCAGACGCCCTCGTTGATGAACACGGCCAGCACGGACTGCATGTGCCCGGTCATCGCGACATGGCTTTGCACCTCATGAAGGCTGTTCGAGGTGATCATGGTCAGCGGGTTCTCCTGCCCGACGACCAGACCTGTCATCAGCGCGGTCGGCAGTTCGGCCACTTCGACGGGGGTCGGTGTCGCGCCAAAGCCCGTCACCATCGACACCCACAGTTCCAGCGGCACGGCGCGGAACGGCTTGCCCGCCAGATCATCGGGCGACTTGACCTCGAAGTTCGACGAGATGTGGCGCGCGCCGCGATAGATGCGGCCGATGATCCGCACACCGCCCTGTTCGACCAGCTGCTCGTTGATCTGCTGCAGTGCGGGGGACGTCGCCGGGTCGGTCGCGGCCAGCGCATGCGCGCCATCGCGATAGATGAAGGGCGCGTTGAAGACCGACACGTCCGGCACCATCTGGGCCAGAGAGGCGAAATCGTGGTGCCCCATTTAGATCGAACCCATCTGAACGCCGCCCACCATTTCCGACACGCCACCCAACTGGCTGGCCGGAAAGACCTGCACGGTCACGGCGCCATCGGTCGCTGCGGCGATCTCCTCGGCAGCCTCGGCGGCATAGCGGGTCTGGATATCGCCCTCGGCGCCGACATGGGCATAGCGCAGGTCCTGCGCGAACGCCGGGATGGCGGTCAGTGTGATGGCTGCGACGGCCAGCAGCCGCCCGGTCTTGATGAACATGGTTGTCCCCTCCCTGGGATGGTTCAGTTGATCTGTTTCGCGGGTGTGCCCCGATAGTTTTCGATCAGGCTGCGACGGCGCAGCTCGTCCCCGATGGCAAAGTGTTCGCGCAGGCGGCGGTCGGCCTGATCCGGGTCCTTGGCCACGATCGACAGGAACACCTCGCGATGCGCATCGACCAGGACCCGGACGATCTCTGGGTTCCGATAGGTGGTGACGCGGCGCTGGACATGGCTGCGCTGCAGCAGCTCTGCCATCGCGCCGTAAAGCGTGGTCAGCGCGCGGCTGTGGCTGGCGGCGACGATGGACTGGTGGAACATGAAATCGGCGCGCCCGCCGGCCTCTGGGTCGGTCAGCGTGTCGATCAGGGTTCCCAGCCACTGCCCGATCCGCGCCAGATCGGATTCGTTGGCACGTTCGCAGGCCAGCCGGATCGCCTGGCATTCGATGGCCATCCGCGCCTGCATCACGTCCTCCAGGACGTCCTGTTCCTGGGACAGGCAGAAGGTGAAGAAATCCGACAGCACGCGAATGTCGGCCTTGGCGATATAGGTTCCGCTTCCCTGCCGGACGTTCAGGAACCCCAGCATCACCAGCGATTTCATCACCTCGCGCAGCAGCGGACGACCGACATCCAGATGCTGCGCCAACTCGCGCTCGGGCATCACCCGGTCGCCGACCTTCAGCTCTCCTTTCAGGATACGCTCCTTGAAATAGGACACGACCCGGTTCGAGCCGTTCTGCTGCGTATCGGATTCAAGACCGTCGTTCACCGGCACCCCTCCCGTGGTGAGCCAATGTCCTACCAATCGCCAAACGTGGTCAACGGACAGGCCAGATTTCTGAAGCCTGTGCCTAAGTGAAGAGTGCGCAACGGAGAAAAGGAAATATAAAAACATTATATTACAGTATGTTAAATGAGATCACCCTACCAATGAAAAATGAATGATTGGTAAGACCAATGTAGTTCTGGACCGTCCCTTTATTTCTCAGACGCGCCGAACGACAGGCACCCATTGCCTGATCTATCGCCCGGCGCGACGGCACACACTCCTGGTGCTACGACCCGCGCAGGAAATCATCTCGCCTAGCAAAGTTGCAATCCAGCACTGGCGGCAAAGGGCTACCCGTCCAATGCGCTGACGTGCCGCGTTCAAAAGACGCTACCCTTGACGATCTGCAAGACGACACAGCGCGTCATCTGCCAACGGCCTCTGCAACCCTTTGGCGTCCTTCCAGTCCGCCCTGAGCCAGACCTCGATCTCCTCCGGTGTGGTCAGGATCACCGGCATCGCTTTCGGATGGACCGGCTTCAACACCGCATTCGGCTCAGTCGTCAAGAACCCGAACAGCTGATGCTCACCTGGCCGCGGGCTGCGGTTCGACCCACGCGTTCCATGCCATGTCGTCCAGATCCCGGCAAAGACGAAAAGTGGCCGCGTTTCATCCAATGCGAACCAGCACAGAGGCTTTCGCCTGGTCACAGGATCACGGGTCTGGCCGTATTCGGAGAAGGCCGTGGCCGGGATCACGCATCTGTTCTCGGGGCCAAGCCAGCGGCGCCAATGCGGGCTTGTCGTATTGCGAATGTTGGTCACGCCGGTATCGGGCGCGTCCGGTGTCTTCAAAAATTGCGGCGGGGTGGGCATCCCCCAGGTCATCCGCAACAACACCCGCCCCTCCTCCGTCTGCCGGATCACCGGTGCTGCGCGATCGGGATAGACATCAAGGTCGGGTTCGAGATTGCCGGCGGCATCATGGGTGATCCTCACGAAGTCCCGGATCGCCTGCTGGTTTGTCGTCAGATTATAGAGATTGCACACGATCCTGGTCCCCTTTTCCATCGATCAGCATAGCGGAATTCAATGCGCTCGCACGCCCCCGATCACGATGCCCTCCCCGGCGGTTGACACATTGTCGCAATAGGAACAAAATAGGAACTATGATTCCGCAACTGTGACGTGAAAAGCCCTCTGCCTCACCATGCCCGACGCCGCTCCACGTCCCACCATTGCCGCCCTGTGGGCCCGCATTGCCCATCTGGAGGATGTGGGAACCCTTGCGCACAAGGTGCTGCCCTTCGGCGTCCACGTACTGGACCGACGCCTGCCGCAGGGCGGAGTGGCGATGGAATCCCTGCACGAGGTGGCGGGCGGCGACAGGGGGCGATGAATGGGACTGCGGCAGCCTGCTTCGTGGCAAGCATCGTGGCCAGCGTGCACGGACCCGGAATTCTGCATCGAGATCATGACCCTGACGGCCAACCGTAAGGAACCTCTCGTCTTCTGGCACACCAAAACCTTCTGGAACAGGCCCTACACAACATGTGGGATCTGGTCGACATGCTGTCCAACTGCGCAGGCCAGCGCGCCGTCTATCGTCTGGCGCCGGTGGCAAGTGACGAGCCGGAGCGATCGGTTGTGCGGATCGGCGCACTGTCACCGGATCAGGGCATCGGCTGGTCCGGATACTGGCCACATGCCTCGCGCCTACTGCCCCGGCCCGAGCCCATCGGCAAGACGGCACTGCTGCCCGGTCATCCGCCGGGCTGGATTTCATGGCGCGGTATCCGCCACCGGGTCCGCCGCGCCGACGGGTCGGAGTGGATCTTCGGCGAATGGTGGAAACGCGATGCCGAGGCCCACGCCATGCGCCACTACTTGCGCATCGAGGTCGAAACCGCCCTACGCTTATGGATCTTTCGCGCCGGTGATGGAAAGGACGCGACCACCGGCTCTCATCGCTTGTTCATCCACGGGGTCTTCGGATGAGCTACACCGAACTTCAGGTCACCTCTCAATTCTCGTTCCTGCGCGGGGCGTCTTCGGCTCAGGAACTGTTCGCCACCGCGGTGCTTCTGGGCATCCGGGCGATGGCCGTGACCGACAGAAACAGCCTAGCCGGGATCGTGGGGGCGCATGAGGCAGCCAAGGAAACCGGCGTGCGGCTGATCGTCGGCTGTCGGCTGGATCTGCGCTGCGGGATGTCGGTGCTGGTCTATCCCACCGACAGGGCGGGCTACGCGCGGCTCTGTCGCCTGCTCTCCATCGGCAAGGCGCGGGCGGGAAAGGGCAGCTGCCATCTGGACTGGCCCGATCTGCAGGCCCATGCCGAGGGCCTTCTGGCCATCCTGATCCCCGATACGGCGGATGACCTCTGCGCCCTTCGCCTGCGCCGGCTGCGCGACAGCTTTGGCGACCGGGCGTATCTGGCCCTGACGCTGCGCCGTCGCCCGAACGATCAGATGCGGCTTTACGCGCTGTCGAACCTTGCGGCCGGGCTGGGCGTGGCCACTGTCATCACCAACGATGTCCTGTTCCACGTCCCCGACCGCCGCATCCTGCAGGACGTGGTCACGGCGATCCGCCATGCCACCACCATCGACGCCCTTGGATTTCGTCGGGAACGCCACGCCGACCGCTACCTGAAGTCGCCCGCCGAGATGCATCGGCTGTTCGCCCGCTATCCCGACGCGCTGGCCCGAACGATGCAGATCGCCGACCGCTGCCGTTTTTCGCTGGATGAACTCCGTTACCAGTATCCCGAAGAACGCGATGACCCTGCCCTGACGCCCCAGCAGACGCTGGAAACGCTGACATGGGAAGGCGCGGCTGGTCGCTATCCAGACGGCCTGCCGGACAGCGTCCGGGCGTTGCTGCGGCACGAACTGGGCCTGATCGACCGGCTGAAGTATGCGCCCTACTTCCTGACCGTGAACAGCATCGTCCGCTTTGCGCGATCTCGTGGCATCCTGTGTCAGGGCCGCGGCTCGGCGGCCAATTCCGCGGTCTGCTATGTGCTGGGCATCACCTCCATCGATCCAAAACGCAATGATCTGCTGTTCGAGCGTTTCATCAGCGAGGAGCGTCGCGAACCACCCGACATCGACGTGGACTTCGAGCATGAGCGTCGCGAGGAGGTCATCCAGTGGGTCTACAAGACCTATGGCCGCAGCCATGCGGCACTGACGGCCGTGGTCATCCGCTATCGCTCCAAGGGCGCGCTGCGCGACGTGGGCAAGGCCTTGGGTCTGCCCGAAGACCTGATCCGGGCGCTCTCCGGTCAGTTGTGGTCCTGGGGCGAGGAGGGTATCACCGACGATCAGATCCGCGAGCTGGGCCTGAATCCCGGTGACCGGCGGTTGCGGCTGGTGCTGGATCTGGCCGCGCAGCTGCGCGGCGCGCCGCGGCATCTGTCCCAGCACCCGGGCGGGTTTGTCCTGACCCATGACCGTCTGGATGATCTGGTCCCGATCGAGCCCGCCGCGATGGCCGATCGCCAGATCATCGAATGGGACAAGGACGACATCGACGCGCTGAAGTTCATGAAGGTCGACGTGCTGGCACTGGGCATGCTGACCTGCATGCGCCGGGGGCTGGACCTGATCGCCGCCCACAAGGGCGAGCACTATGATCTGGCGACCGTCCCGGCCGAGGACGCCCAGACCTATGCGATGATCCGCAAGGCCGACACGCTGGGCACCTTTCAGATCGAGAGCCGGGCGCAGATGTCGATGCTGCCGCGCCTGAAGCCGCGCACCTATTACGATCTGGTGGTGCAGGTGGCCATCGTTCGCCCCGGCCCGATCCAGGGCGACATGGTCCACCCCTATCTGCGCAGGCGGGCCGGGCTGGAGCCGGTCCATTACCCCACCCCGGAACTGGAGAAGGTGCTGGGCAAGACCCTCGGTGTGCCGCTGTTCCAGGAGCAGGCCATGCGCGTGGCCATCGAATGCGCGGGCTTCACCCCCGGAGAGGCTGACATGCTGCGCAAATCCATGGCCACCTTCAAGGTCACCGGCGGTGTCTCGAAGTTTCGCGACAAGCTGATCGACGGCATGGCCGCGCGCGGCTATGACCGCGACTTTGCCGAGCGGACCTTTCGCCAGCTGGAGGGCTTTGGCAGCTACGGCTTTCCCGAAAGCCACGCGGCCAGCTTTGCCCTGATCGCCTATGCGTCGGCCTGGCTCAAATGTTGGCACCCTGACGCATTCTGCGCCGCGCTGCTGAACAGCCAGCCGATGGGGTTCTACGCCCCCGCCCAGATCGTGCGGGACGCCCGCGATCACGGGGTCGAGGTTCGCCCGGTCTGCATCAGCGCCTCGGACTGGGACTGCACGCTGGAGCCGGTGGGTGACCGTTTTGCCGTCCGCCTCGGGCTGCGCCTGGTCAAGGGGCTGGCAGAGAGTCATGCGGAGGTCATCCTCGCCAGCCGCACCAACCGGCCCTTCGCCGATGTCCCCGATCTCTGCCGCCGCGCGGGGGTGCCCATGGCGGCCCTGACCCGCATCGCCGAGGCCGACGGGTTGCTGCCGGCGTTCGGCTTGGCACGCCGGGAGGCGATCTGGGCCATCAAGGGACTGCGCAACGACGACCTGCCGCTGTTCGCAGCGGTTGAGCAGGACACACCTTCGGCAGTGGAGCATCGCAATCAGCCCGACACACAGAACGAACCCGCCCGTCAGGATCACGGCCTGAGCACCACAGTCCCACCCCTGCCCCATGCGGAGCCGACCGTTACACTGCGCCCCATGGCAGCCGGTCGCGAGGTGGTCGAGGACTACAGTCATACCGGCCTGTCATTGCGCCACCACCCGGTGTCCTTCCTACGCCACAGCCTGAAAAACCGTCGGATCCGAACCTGCGCCGACGCTATGGCCGCCCGGAACCGCCGCTGGACCGAGATCGCCGGCCTGGTCCTCGTCCGTCAGCGTCCCGGATCGGCCAAGGGCACCATGTTCATCACCTTGGAGGACGAGACCGGCATCGCCAATCTGGTCGTCTGGCCCAAGGTCTTCGACGCCCACCGGCGCATCATCCTGTCGGCCGGGATGATTGCCGCGGCAGGCCGTGTCCAGCGCGACGGCGAGGTGGTCCACCTTGTGGTCCATCGCCTCACCGACCTCTCCGTTGACCTTGCCGGCATAGGCCAGCGAGGCGAGGCCTTCCCTCTGACCCACGGTCGCGGCGACGAGTTCAGGACTATCGGCGGGAGCCTGCCGGGCGATGCTGGGCCGCCGCTCCCGCGCGACATCCATATTCCGGATCTTCATATCGACACTGTCAGAGTGAAGACGAAGGACTTCAGGTAGGTGATGCAAGGCCACCGTCGGTTCGGGAAAGGGCACGACGCTAGGGGCGGAAAGCGGCCTGATGGCGGTGCAGTATGCCATCTGCAATATCTATGCCAAAGCGGACCTTCGGCCTTTCATGCCAATTGCGGGTCAAAGAAAGATACAGAGGTCAAGAAGCATGCTGTCTGCAGCTTGGTATAGCTTCAACAGCACCTCTACTAAGATACCAGTTGTAGCGACGACATCCGGAGCCTGTTCTCTGAACGATCCCGGGGGACACGCAAAGGTCATCTTCCAAACTAGGTTCTGCAGCGAAAGGCGATCTGAACTGTTCCGGGCTTGCCGGATCGTGTCACTTTCAGCGTGCCGCTCCCTGCTGTCCTTCTTCCAGTCGTCGACGATAGCCGCCCGGTGAGACGCCGAAGGCATTCCGAAAGCGACGGTTGAAGTAGCTGGGATCCTGGTATCCAAGTTGAAAGGCAACCTGTTGAGCAGTCATGCGCGTATAAGCCAAAAGGCGGCAAGCTTCGCGCATAAGATGGAGCTCGGCCAGCGCATGCGGACTTTGACTGAGGTGCTCCCCATTCCTTGGACAGGATCTGGCGCTTTTTAAGCTCTGATCTGCTCCTGCTGATCGGGTTGCGTGACTTCGATTTGCAGTGAGTAGACCACTGCCGGCGGTCGGCC
>NZ_BBPH01000042.1 GCF_000787695.1 Paracoccus sp. PAMC 22219
GCGGGCGCATGCCGGTCGACGGCGTCGTGGCGCGCGGCCGCAGCGAGCTGGACCGTGCCATCCTGACCGGGGAAAGCCAGCCCGTCCTGGCCAAGCCGGGCGATGTGGTCGCCGCCGGAGAGACGAACCTGACCGGGCCGCTGACCCTGCTGGTGACCCATGCCGGGCGCAACAGCTCGCTGGCGCGGATGGCGGAACTGGTCGCCGTGGCCGAGGCCGCGCGCACCCGCTATACCTCGCTGGCGGACCGGGCATCGCGCCTCTATTCGCCGTCGGTGCATCTGCTGGCGGCGGGGGCGTTTCTGGGCTGGCTGTCCGCGACGGGCGACGCGCGGCTGGCCATCAACATCGCCGCGGCGGTGCTGATCATCACATGCCCCTGCGCGCTTGGGCTGGCGGTGCCAGCGGTGGTGACCGCGGCCAGCGGGCGCCTGTTCCGGCGCGGCATGCTGATCAAAAGCGGAACCGCACTGGAACGGCTGGCGGAAGTCGACTGCGTGGTCTTTGACAAGACCGGCACGCTGACCCTGGGCACCCCCGAGGTTCTGGACCTGCAGGCGCATGATCCGGCGCATCTGGCGGTGGCGCTGGCGCTGGCCGACGGGTCGGCGCACCCGCTGGCGCAATCGCTGGCGGCGGCCTGCCGGGCGGCGGGGATCGCACCCGCCCCGGTGGACGCGATCACCGAACATCCCGGCGCGGGGATCGAGGGACAGTGGCAGGGTCAGACCGTCAGGCTGGGCCGCGCCGATTGGGTCGGCGCCCCCGAAGCCGTGATCACCGCCACCTGCTTGCAGATCGGCGCGCAGAACCCGGTCACGTTCGGCTTTGCCGACCGCCTGCGCCCCGGCGCGGCCGAGGCGGTGGCGGGGCTCAAGGCGCTTGGCCTGCGGGTGATCCTGATGTCGGGCGATACGCCCGCACCGGTGGCGGACTTGGCCGCGCGGCTGGCAGTGCCCGAAAGCATCGCCCGCCTTGGCCCCCGCGACAAGGCCGACCGCGTCGCCGCCCTGACCGCGCAGGGGCACCGTGTGCTGATGGTGGGCGACGGCCTGAACGACACCGCGGCACTGGCGGGGGCGCATGTGTCGATCGCGCCGGCATCGGCGCTGGATGCGGCGCGCGCAGCGTCCGACATCGTGCTGCTGGGCAGCGACCTGTCACCTGTGGCCGATGCGGTGCGCATCGCGCGCATCGCCACCCGGCGCATGCGGCAGAATTTCGCGATCTCGATCGCCTATAACGTGGTGGCGGTTCCCTTTGCCCTGGCCGGGTTCGCGACACCCCTGATGGCGGCGATCGCCATGTCGACCTCGTCCATCACAGTATCGCTGAACGCCATGAGGATCAGATAGCATGGACGTCCTGACATGGCTGATCCCGATCTCGCTCTCCCTGGGGGGGCTTGGGCTGCTGGCCTTCATCTGGGCGCTGAGGCAGGGCCAGTACGACGATCCCGAAGGCGACGCGCGGCGCATCCTCAGCCCGAACTGGGACGACACGCCCCGGCCACCTGACGGACCGTGATGTCTGGTCCTCCGGCGTGCCACGGTGACTGTCCGGATTGCATAGGACCGGACGCCACAGTGTGACGGCTCTGCTGTCAGTGCTGTGGGAAGTGCGGAAAAACGGCGCGCCCGGCGCAGCACGTCGCACCCGTTAACGGTTCATTTACCTTATTTCCGCAAGGTGGGCCTTTGAGGGTCGGCGCCGGAAGGTCGGACCGACCAACAGTACATTGGGTCCAATCGCGGAGAGCTGACCATGAACCGGGGTCTGATCGGTGGCAAGGCGCATGCCCTTGGCGAGGCCGACGCGCATGACATGATCCAGCCGTCGGCCGGATTCTCCGAGGAGGCGCTCAAGGGACTGGCCGATCTGGAGGCGCGCCTGCCGCCGCCGGAGGTCGTGACCGAACGCGCCTATGCCCGGTCGTTCCGCATGACCGACCGGTTGCAGCCGGAAGCCGCCGCAGGAGGCGGGTTGGTCACGGGGACTGACGGCACTGCCCGGCCGCATTACTGGGGACACCGCGAACGTCTGCGGACCCGGTTTCTGGACGGCGGTCATGGCCCCATGCCCGACTACGAACTGCTGGAGCTGCTGCTGTTCAATGCCGTTCCCAAGATCGACGTGAAGCCCTTGGCCAAGCGGCTTCTGGCGACATTCGGGGATCTGAACGGGGTCGTCGCGGCCTCCGAACACCGCATCCGCCAGGTCGACGGCGCAGACCGTTGGGTCTTTCTGCAGCTGCGGTTGGTCGATGCCTTTGCGCAGCGGATGGCGCAGTCCAGGGTTCTGCAGCGCGAGGTTCTGTCGTCGTGGCAGGCGCTGATATCCTATTGCCGGACCTGCATGGCCTATCGCGAGACAGAGCAGTTCCGTGTGCTGTTCCTGGACCGCAAGAACACGATCATCGCGGACGAGGCGCTCGGCAGCGGCACGGTGGGCCATGTCCCGGTCTATCCGCGCGAGGTGGCCAAGCGCGCGTTGGAGCTGAACGCAAGCGCGGTCATCCTGGTCCACAACCACCCGTCCGGGGACCCGACCCCGAGCGACGAGGATATCACCATGACCGGCAGGGTCGCGGCGGCCTGCGAGGCGATTGACGTGTCGGTTCACGACCATGTGGTCATCGGCAAGGACTCAGAGATCTCGTTCCGCGAGGAGGGTCTGCTTTAGCCCCCTCAGCGGGATCGTCTGACGCGCCGGGTCACACCCTGACCGTGTTCATCCGTTTTCCGTCTGTTTGAGAGCGTTGTCCAGTTCGTCGCTGGCCTTTCCTTGCGGGAGGTGAGGGGGGCGAGAAGGGTATAGAGGAGCGGGATCAGGACCACGATCAGCACGGTGGAGAAGGCCAGGCCGCCCAGGATCACCAGGCCGATCGCCACGCGGCTTTCCGCGCCTGCGCCGCTGGCCAGCACCAGGGGCACCGCGCCCAGCAGGGTGGACACCACCGTCATCATGATCGCGCGCAGACGCGAGGTCGCGCCCTCGATGGCGGCGTCGCGGACGTTCCTGCCCTCGTCGCGCAGCTGGTTGGCGAACTCGACGATCAGGATGCCGTTCTTGGCCATCAGCCCGATCAGCAGCACCATGCCGACCTGGCTGTAGATGTTCAGCGACTGTCCTGTCAGCATCAGCGTTCCCAGTGCCCCGGTCACCCCAAGGGGGATGGGCAGGATGATGATCAGCGGATGGATGAAGCTTTCGAACTGGGCCGCAAGCACCAGGAACACGATCAGGATCGCCAGCCCGAAGGCGAAGAACAGCGCGCCCGACGAATCCTGCAGCTCGCGCGCCTGGCCGTCCAGCGTCATCGTGGCCTCGACGGGCAGTTCCTCCGCCGCCGCGTCCTGGATGAAGGCGACCGCGCTGCCCAGATCATAGCCGTCGGCCAGACCGGCGGACAGCTCGATCGACGGCAGGCGGTCGAACCGGTAGAGCGCGGGGGGCCCTGCGTCGTCCTCGATGGTGACCAGCCCCGCCAGGGGCACCAGCTGACCAGAATCGGCGCGGATGAAGCTGGCCGCGATGTCCTGTGCCGAGACGCGGTCGGCATCCTCGGCCTGCACGATCACCGGGTATTGGCGGCCATCCTCGGTGAACTCGCTGACCTCGGCCGACGCGAACAGCACCTGCAGGGCCTCGGAGACGTCCGCGGCGTCAAGGCCCAGGTCGCGTACGCGGTCGCGATCGACCGTCACGCGATAGCCGGGCTGGTTCGGCTCGTACTGGTTCTGGACGTTGGTCAGTCGGTCGTTGCCCTCCATCGCGCGTTGCAGCGTCGTGGCCCATTCGATCACGTCGGCCCGGTCCGGGCCGCCGACCTGCACCTGCAACGGGCTGCCCGCCCCGCGCAGGCCCAGGCCCGCGGGGCTGTCCACGCGGATGTCGGCGGCGCTGATCCGGTTCAGCGCCGGTTCGATCCGCCCGATGATGTCGAACTGCGATTCCGTCCGCTGATCCCATTCGGCCAGCCGCACGATCACGAAGGCGCTGTTCAGATCGCCATAGCGCCCGATGATCGCGGTGACGCCGGTGGCCACCCCCTCGTCCATCAGCGGCTGCAGGATCGCCTCGACCTCCGCCACGACGGCATCGGTATAGCCCAGATTGACGCCAAGCGGCCCGTCGATATTGACGAAGAACAGGCCGCGATCCTCCTCCGGGGTCAGTTCGGACGGCAGGCGGTCGAACAGCGGCCAAGACAGCGCGCCCAGGAAGGCCACCACGCCCAGGACCAGCCAAGGCAGGGCCAGCACGATGCCCAGAACCCTGCGGAACCCGCCCTCGACCGCGCCAAAGAACCGGTCCAGCAGCCGCCCGAACCATCCCGGCTTCTGGTCCTTGCGCAGCAGTCGCGACGCCAGCAGCGGGCACAGCGACAGGGCCACGAAACTGGACACGATCACCGCGACGGACAGCGTGATGCCGAATTCGGTGAACAGCCGCCCGGCCTCGCCCTCCAGCAGGGAGATCGGGATGAAGACCGACACCAGGACGGCCGTGGTGGCGATGACCGCAAAGGTCACCTGCCGCGATCCGTTGGCTGCGGCCGCCAGCGGCGCCTCGCCGTTCTCGACCCGGCGCTGGACGTTCTCCAGGACCACGATGGCGTCGTCGACGACCAGGCCGATGGCCAGGATCAGCGCGAAGAGCGTCAGGATGTTGATCGAAAAGCCGAACAGCGCCAGCCCCGCGCAGGCGCCCACGACGGCGACCTGGATCGTCACGGCGGGCACCAGCGTCGCGCGCAGCGAGCCCAGGAACAGGGCGATGACCGCCACCACAAGCGCCGTGGTGATGGCCAGCGTGACCAGCACCTCGCGGATCGAGGCGCGGATGAACACGGCGTCGTCGCTGGACACGGTCAGTTCGGTGCCGGGCGGCAGGGTCTGGCGCAGCTCGGGCAGCATCGCCTCGACCTCGGCCGAGATCTCGATGGTGTTCGATTGCGACTGGCGCAGGACCGACAGCCCGACAGCCGACTGAAAATCGGCCCGCAGGATCAGGCAGATTGAACGTGAGACCGATCCGCGACGGGTCACTGAGGGTCTTGACCACATCAAAGCGCTTGATCCGCCTTCCAATCCACCTCTCGGTCAACGCCACTGCGCTGGCAAAAGGGGACGAGGAAGGCGTGATCATCAATCTCGGCCTGCGCCGCAAGCTGATCGGCCAGCGCGAGATTCACCGACGCGGCCGCCCGTTTGGACTGATCCTGCGGCTGTGCAAACCGTATCCCACATGGAATGTCGCAGGACGTGACCGCACCTGCCATTGAGGCTAAGCCATCCACGGTTTCGATGGCGCTCGTGTTTCCGGCTGCCGCGATGCTCAAGAATCGCGATCGGTTCAGCGGGTGCCGTTGGACGAGGTGAAACATCGATCTTCGGCCGCGGCTGCATTCATTATAGGGACGCAGCAGACGACCGGGCCAATCGCCGTGCGGATGCCGACGGCGATCACAATCGTGCAGGCCCCGGCCAGAATGCCATTGTGCATGCACAGGGACGCCTGTCTTGAGCATGATGGGATGAACCAAGGTCTGAACCAGACTTAGTCGCAATGCCTCTACGTTTGCATTATTATTTGCTCCACCTCGAAGGGCCGCTGCTTCGTCAAACTAGGGGGATGCGGTTTGAACGCCCTCTCCTGCTCTCGCCAACTGCGGCATCTCCGCGGACGAAGGCGGCGGAACCCTCGGTCCCGCCGCTGCCATGCGTCAGACGAAGCGGTTGACCCAGGTCTCCAACCGCTCCTGCCTACCGGACACGGGTTGGGGGTCGAGGTTGTCCGCCTCGACCCGGGCGGCGATGCTGTCCAACGACTCGTTCAGCATGGCCCGCGCCTCGGGGCGGTCCCATCCGGCATAGCGCTGTGCGCGCATTCGTTCCAGCCCACCATCCTCCAGCATCGCGGCAGCGGCCTTCAGGCCACGCGCGCAGACGTCGATGGCGCCGACATGGGCCAGCACCAGGTCCTCGGGGTCCAGCGACTGACGTCGCACACGGGCGTCGAAATTCGTGCCGCCGGTGGTGAAGCCGCCCGCGCGCAGAACCTCGTAATAGGCCAGCGCGGTCTCGGGCACGTTGTTGGGGAACTGGTCGGTGTCCCAGCCCGACTGATAGTCGTTTCGGTTCATGTCGATCGACCCCAGCATGTCCAGCGAAGCCGCCAGTGCCAGTTCGTGTTCGAACGAATGCCCGGCCAGGATCGCGTGGCCCTGTTCGATGTTCAGCTTGACCTCGTTCTCTAGCCCGAAGCGCTTGAGAAAGCCGTAAACCGTCGCCACGTCGAAATCATACTGATGCTTGGCCGGCTCCTGGGGCTTGGGCTCGATCAGGATCGCACCCTTGAAGCCGATCTTGTGCTTGTATTCGACCACCTTGGTCAGGAACCGTCCTGCCTGCTCGGCCTCGCGGCCCAGATCGGTGTTCAGCAGCGTCTCGTAGCCCTCGCGGCCGCCCCACAGCACGTAATTCTGGCCGTCCAGACGGTGTGTGACATCCATGCAGGCCTTCACGGTGGCCGCGGCATAGGCGAACATCTCGGGGTCAGGATTGGTCGCGGCACCGGCCATCCAGCGGCGGTGGCTGAACATGTTGGCCGTGCCCCACAGCAGCTTGGTGCCGGTCTTTTCCATCTTGGCCGCGAACACGTCGCAGATCGCGTCCAGATTTCGGCGGCTTTCAGCGAAGCTGTCGCCTTCGGGACGCACATCGGCGTCGTGAAAACAGAAGAACGGCTGGCCCAGGATCGCGAACAGATCGAAGGCCGCATCGGCCTTGGCCCTCGCGGCGTCCATCGTGTCGCCATACCACGGACGATCATAGGTGCGCCCGCCGAACGGGTCGGCGCCCTCATAGGCCAGGCTGTGCCAATAGGCGACGGCCAGGCGCAGGTGGTCCTCCATCCGCTTGCCCATCACGACCTCGTCGGGGTCGTAATGGCGATAGGCGAATTCGTCGTCGCTGTCCGGTCCGGCATAGCGGATGGGGGCGATATCCTTGAAATATCCGGTCATTTGGGATCCCTTGCAGGTTGGTTTTCGGTCAGCGCGCAGCCCAGGAAAGCCCGCGCCGCAGGATCGTCTGCGCCTGCGGATGGTCCAGTTCAGCGGCGTTGTGGCCCAGTGCGGAATAGAAGACCCGCCCGGCGCCATGGCGGTGTTTCCACACCACAGGCATCACCGTCCCTTTGGTCCAAGGCGCGTGCGTGCCGTCGAATGTGGTGGTCGCCAGCACCTCGATCCCGGGATCGACATGCAGGTAGTACTGTTCCGAATGGTAGTCGAAATCCCCCACACCCTGCATGATCGGGTCATCGGGCGCGGTGATCTGCACGCGATAGTCCAAAAAGTCGCCGGGATGCGCGACCCACTGGCCGCCGGTCATGAACTGATACGCGGGCTGGGCACGGAACGTGTCGCCCATGCCGCCGTGAAAACCCGCAAGCCCGGTCCCGGCCTCGACGGCGGCGATCAGATTGGTCAGCGCGTCGGGGGCGACCTCGGCCTGGGTCATCATCGGCACGATCAGGTCGAAGCGGCCCAGATCGCCCTGGGCCAGCACATCGGTGCCGGGCCGGCTGTCCACGGCAAAGCCGTCCTGGGTCAGAATGTCGGACAGGCGGGCGGCGCAGGCCTGGGGCTCGTGCCCCGCCCATCCTCCCCAGAAGATCAATGCGGTCCTGGTCATACGGCCTCCGGTGCGGGTGTCTGGGGCGCGACCGCGTCGGGGCGCGCGCATTCCGTGGAAAGGGTCAGGGTGTGGCCGGTTCGGGCCGCCTCCAGCAGGGTCTCGATCACGTCGAGGACATGCAGCGCCAGATCGCCGCTGACACGATGCGGGCGGTCATGGGCGATGGCCTGGGCCATGTCGGCAAGCCCGAGGCCGCGATAGTTGTCGTCGCCATGGGCATGGGTCAGGGGCTGCGCCTGCCAGCCGTCGGCATGCGACAGCATCACCGCGCCGTCGAAGCGGTTCGGATCGGGGATCAGCAGCGAGGCCTGGGTGCCGTACAGTTCCAGCGGGCTGTGCGTATGCGCGCGCACGTCAAAGCTGGTCACGATCTGGACCAGCGCACCCGATGCAAAGCCCAGCACCCCCGCGACATGGGTCTGTGCGTCCACGGCGACGGGCTGGCCCGCGCGGGGGCCGGTGGCGATGATGCGGCTGTCATGGGTGCGCGCGGCCATGGCGCTGACCTGTCGCACTGGACCCAGAAGGTTGACCATCGCGGTGATGTAATAGGGGCCCATGTCGAACAGCGGCCCCGCCCCCGGCCCCCGATAGTAGAAGTCGGGGTTCGGGTGCCAGCGTTCATGCCCCGCCAGCATCAGCGTGGCGGTTCCCGCAACCGGTCGCCCGATGGCGCCCGCATCGACCAGCGCGCGCGCGGTCTGATGCGCGCCGCCCAGAAAGGTGTCGGGCGCGCAGCCGATGCGCAGACCGCGCGCGGCGGCCAGATCGGCCAGCTGCCGTGCCTCGGACATGCTGACGGCCAGGGGCTTTTCGGAATAGACATGCTTGCCCGCGCGCAGCGCCGCCAGGCCGACCTCCAGATGGGCCGCGGGCACGGTCAGGTTCACCACGATGTCGATGTCGTCGCGCGCCAGCAGCGCGTCGGGGGTCAGCGCGTCGATGCCATGGGCCTGCGCCCTGGCCTCTGCCGCCTCAAGGCGCAGGTCGGCCACCGCGCGCAGGGCCAGCTGCGGAAAGCGCGCGGCGTTCTTCAGATAGATGTCGCTGATCACACCGCAGCCGATGATCCCGATGCCCAGAGGCGTCATGCGATGTCCTCCATGCGCTGGCCTGCGGCGTCGAACGGGTGCAGATGCTGACGTTCCGGGGTCAGGAACAACGTGGCGCCCGCGCGCAGGCGGCGGTCGCCGGGCAGGCGGACGGTGACGTCGCCGGTGCCCGCCACATGGGCGTGCACGACCGTGTCGGCGCCAAGCGTCTCGACGACCTGGGCCGTGGCGGGCCAGTCACCAGTGTGGTCCGACACCGCGATATGTTCCGGGCGGATGCCCACCGTTGCCACGTCATCGCGCCCGATGGACGTGCCCGGCAGCAGGTTCATGCGCGGAGAGCCGATGAACCCCGCCACGAACACCGTCTGTGGCCGGTCATAGAGGTCCATGGGCGCGCCCACCTGCTCGATCCGGCCGGCGTTCATCACGACGATCTGGTCGGCCAGGGTCATCGCCTCGACCTGATCGTGGGTGACATAGATCATCGTGGCGTCCAGCGACTGGTGCAGCTGCGCCAGTTCGACCCGCATCTGGGTGCGCAGGGCGGCGTCCAGGTTGGACAGCGGCTCGTCGAACAGGAACACCTTGGGCTGGCGCACGATGGACCGCCCGATGGCCACGCGCTGGCGCTGACCACCCGACAACTGGCTGGGCTTGCGGTCAAGATAGTCGGTCAGGGCCAGGATGCGGGCAGCCTCGGCCACGCGGGCCTGGCGTTCGGGGGCAGGCATCTTGGCGAGGCGCAGGCCGAAATCGATGTTCTGCGCGACCGTCATGTGCGGATAAAGCGCATAGGACTGGAACACCATCGAGATGCCGCGTTTCGATGGCTCGTCAAAGGTCACGTCCTGCCCGCCGATGCGGACGGCCCCGCCCGTGGGCATCTCCAGGCCCGAGATGATGCGCAGCAGCGTGGACTTGCCGCAGCCCGATGGGCCGACCAGCACGGTGAACGACCCCTCGGGGACGGTCAGGTTCAGGTCGGGCAGCACGGTCAGCCCGCCGAATGATTTGCTGATATTCTCCAGCCGCACCTCAGCCATGATCGCGCCCCTCGTATCGAAAGGACAGCACATCGGCGTGCCGCCCGCGCCCCGAGGTGTCATGCGCGCAGACCCCCACGAAGGCGCCGGTGAAATTGTTGCCGGGACCGTTCCCGGCCTCGTCCGAGATGGCGGATTGATCCAGCACGATGCCCAGATCAATCCAGTCGCCATCGGTCCGATAGCGGAACCGCAGCGACGCGCCGTCCACGTCGCAGCCCAGATGCACGGGCCCCTCGGCCAGCGGGATCGGCGTGATCGGATAGGTGACGCGGGCGTCGGGCCAGTCGGCGGCGCAGCTGTAGACCGTCAGCACCCGGCTGCCATCCTCGGTCGCGGTGATGGCCAGATAGTGGAACTTGAACCGGCCATACCAGGCGATCAGCCCCGCGAAATGCTGATAATCCCCGGGGGTCACATCGATTGCGGTTTCCGCCGCAAAGGACAGATGCGTCTGGCGGCGCGCGACCAGCGCATGATCGAACTGCGACCCCGGCGATTCACGCCCGAACAGGCGCAGGGCGTCGGGGCGTGCGGTCATGGAAAACAGCCGGTCGGGATGCGGCGTGCGCAGCCATTGGAACGCGGGCGGCAGCCGGTCGCCATCGAACCGTGTCAGCGCGGGTTCCGGGTCGAACGGATGGTCGGGCAGATCGCAGGGCGCGGTGTCGGCGGGCGCGTTGCCGCCATGGGCTAGGCGGGGGAACTGCTCCTTCTCCCAGATCAGCTTCTGGATCGCGGTTTCGCGCCCCAGGGGGGAGCGGCGGACGTCATCGGCGTGGATGCCGCCCTGCCCCACCGGCAGCGCCCGCGTTTCCGGCAGCGGGCGCGAGCACAGATGCACCATGTAGTGCTGGCCGTCCTGCGTCTCGACGATATCGGCGTGACCGGTGCGCTGCAGCAACCCGTCGGTGCCGCGCGCGGTCAGGATGTGCTTGGCGGGGTCGGTCTCATAGGGGCCGAACAGGTCGCGCGACCGCGCCATGGTCACGGCGTGGTCATAGCCGGTGCCCCCTTCGGCGGTCAGCAGGTAATACCAGCCGTCGCGGCGATACAGATGTGGCCCCTCGGTCAGCTTGAGGTCGGTGCCGCGATAGATGTTTCGGACGGGACCGACCAGCGCGGCCTCCGCGACCGAGTATTCCTGCATGACGATGCCGCCGAACCGATCGCCGCCCGTCTGGTTGTGGTCCCAGATCATGTTCATCAACCATTTGCGCCCGTCCGCATCATGGAACAGGGACGGATCGAACCCGGACGAGTTCAGATAGACCGGGTCCGACCACGGGCCGTCGATGGATGGTGCGGTCACCAGATAGTTGTGGCTGTCCTTCCACGCGCCGTCGCGGCGTTTCACATCCGTATAGATCAGCCAGAACAGCCCGTCCGCATGGGTCAGGCAGGGTGCCCAGACCCCGCCGCTGTCGGGATCGCCGCGCAGGTCCAGCTGCGCCGCCCGGTCCAGCGGGCGGGTGACCAGCCGCCAGTGGGCCAAGTCGCGTGAATGGTGGATCTGCACGCCCGGATACCATTCGAAGGTCGAGGTCGCGATGTAGTAATCGTCGCCCACCCGGACGATGGACGGGTCGGGGTTGAAACCGGGCAGGATCGGGTTCTGGATCAGGGTCATGTCGTCATCCTTTGACGGCGCCACCGGTCAGGCCGGCGACGATGTATTTCTGGGCGGCGAGGAAAAAGACGATCGCGGGCAGGATCGTCAGCGTCACGAAGGCCAGCGTCAGGTTCCACTGCGTCACGTATTCGCCCCGGAACTGCATCATCCCCAGGGGCCAGGTGAAGACATCACGCGAATTCAACACCACCAGCGGCAGCAGGAAATTGTTCCAGCTTTGGACAAAGACGAAGGTGCCCACCGTCGCCAGGATCGGCGCCGACAAAGGAAGCGTGAAGCGCCAGAAGAACCGCACATAGCCGCAGCCGTCGATATAGGCGGCCTCGAACAACTCCTTGGGAAGCTGGGCGAAGAAGGTGCGGAACAGCAGGATCGCCAGCGACAGGCTGAAAGCCGTCTGCGGCAGGATCACCGCCCACCACGTGTCCAGCAGGCCGATGTCGCGGACCTTGATGAACAAGGGCAGGATCGCGGTGGCAAAGGGGAACATCAGCCCCAGCAGCACATAGGAAAACAGCATCCGCGAGCCGAAGAACGTGATCTGCGCGAACACATAAGCCGCGGCCGCCCCCACGATCAGCGTCAGCACCACCGAGCCGATGGAGATCACCAGCGAATTGCCCAGATAGCGCCAGAAGGCCGGGTCCGACATGATCGCGCCATAGAACTGCGTGTCCCACATCGCGGGCAGGCCAAGCGCGTTGGTGCGGATCTCGGCGTTGGTCTTGAACCCGCCCAGCACGGTGGCCAGCATCGGCGCCAGAACAAAGCTGGCCACGATGCACAGGAACGCCAGCCGGAACAGGTTGCGCGCCAGATGTCCGCGGGTCATCCCTGTGCCCTCTTCATGAAGATGCGCTGATAGAACAGCGCGACCGTGACCGCGCCCACGAACAGGATCACTCCCACCGCGCTGCCGAACCCGATGTTCAGGCGGGTCAGCCCGAAGGTGTACAGATAGGTCACGATGGTATGGGTCTGGTTCGACGGCCCGCCATTGGTCAGCGGAATGATCACGTCAAAGACCTGCAGCGCGCCGATGATGGCAAAGAAGGCGCTGACGACGATGGCGGGCTTGATCGACGGGATCTGGACGTAGCGGATGACCTGCAGGCGGCGGGCCCCCTCGATCCGGGCGGCCTCGATCTGATCCTGGGGCACGCTTTGCAGGGCGGCGATGTAGATCATCATGTGAAAGCCGAAATATTTCCACACGATCACCGTCATGATCGCCGCGAAGGCCCAGTCCGGGTCCGACAGGATGAACACGTTCTCCAGGCCCAGTCCGGCCGCGATGGAGGCCGTGACGCCGTAGTTGCCGTCGAAGACAAAGCTCCAGATCAGGCCGGCGGCGACCTCGGCCAGGATATAGGGCAGAAAGAATATCAGCCGGAACACCGCGTTGGTCGGCGTCTTCTTGTAGATCAGCAGTGCCAGAAGCAGCGCCAGCGGCATCTGGATCAGCAGAGAGATGGCGACGATCTTGACAGTGTTGCCCACCGCGATGTGGAACACCGAATGGTTCAGGATCCGTTCATAATTCTCCAGCCCGACATAGTTGCTGGGCGCACCATAGCCGTTCCAGTTGAAGAACGAATACCAGGCGGATTCGCCCAGAGGCAGCATCACGAACAGCGTGAACAGGATCAGGGCCGGGGGCAGCAAGATCAGCACCGCGGTGACGCGGCCGTTCGTGACGGCACGGCGCATGCGGACAGAGACAGGCATTCGCCTGGCGGCGGCGGTGGTCATGCCACGCTCCTGTTGTTTGGGGGGCAAGTGGCGGGCGGTGCGGCGCCCGCCATCAGGGTTCAGCGAAAGTCCCAGGATTCCTGGACCTGCGCCGCGGCATCCTCGGGGGTGATCACGCCCTGCGCCAGGTCGGCCGAGATGTCGTTGATGGTGGCCCCGACCGAGGCTCCGAGGAACTGATCCAGGAAGATCTGGTGATAGCTGCTGGCGGTGATGTGATCGGCGACCTCGATGTAGAACGGGTTCTCCATCTGGTCGGCGCTGCCTTCGGCGATGGGAATGAACAGCTCCTGCCGCCCGGCCTCGCGCTGGTTTTCGGCGTTCATCATGAAGGCCAGGAACTGCACCGCCTCGGGTTCCGCGCTGTTGCTGACGGCCCAACCATTGATGCCGCCAAGCGTCGCGTCCGCGCCACCCTCGGCCACCGGCTCTGCGACCGCTGGAAAGCTGAGGATCGCCAGCCGGTCGTCCGGCAGCCCCTCGCCGCTGGTCGAACGCTCGCGCATCGGCAGATAGTCCCAATCGCCCATCAGGTGGAACGCCCCTGCCCCGTCAGCGAACATCCCGCTGGCGGTTTCATAGGTGGTGCTGATGTAGCCGGACTGGAACGGCTCCAGCTCGGTCAGGCGCTGGAACTGGCGACCGGCGGCGATGAACGCCTCGGATTCAAAGCCGCCGTTCTCTCCGGCCATGGCATCGGTGACGACGGTGGGGCCACCCTCGCGCAGGGCCAGGTAGCTCCAGTAGAAATGCAGCGGCCACTTGTCCTGGCCACCCGCCACGATGGGGGTGACGCCGGCATCCTTCAGCGTCTGAACCGCGCTTAGGAAATCGTCCCAGGTGGCGATGGCAGCGATGTCCACGCCTGCCTGTTCGGTCAGGGCGGTGTTGGTCCAGAACACGACCTCGGTCGCGTATTGCGGCAGGCCGTACAGCTGGCCCTCCACGGAATAGGCCTGCATGCCCGCTTCGGGGATGGTGTCGGCAAAGCCTCGGGCAGCAGGGCGTCGATGGGCTGAAGGAACCCGGCCTGAACCTGCTCGACGACGGTCTGGCCGCCCCAGCTGTAGAAGATGTCAGGCCGCGCATCGGATTGCAGCAGCGTCGGCAGGCGCGACTTGTACGCCTCGTTAGCAACATATTCGAAACTGACGGTCACGCCCTCGTTCTGCGCCTCGAACGCGGTGGCGATCTGCTCCAGATACGCCTCCTGCTCGTCGTTGACGGCGACCCGCAGGACGGTGATCTCGGTCTGGGCCAGGGCGGCCTGACCGCTGATGATGGCAAGGGCGGCGGCCAAGGCCGCTGTCGGGTATGTCATGGTGGTCCTCCCTCTCGCCAGCTCCTCAACCGGCGGCACTCTGACGAAGATTCGTCATTAATGACATACGTACGTCAGAATAACCCATCAGGCAACCGTTTCCGAAAGGGGTGTTCTGTCAGGGAAGGTTGTCGCGCAGATAGACCTCGATGCCGATCCGTGCAGCGTCCGAGTCGATCGCCTCGCCACCGATCAGCGATTGCAGCAGTCCCACCGCGGCCGAGATCTCGCGCACCGGGTCCTGGTGGATCACCGCGTCGAACGTGCCGTCCAGCAGCGCCTGACGCGAATGCGGGGTCAGCTCGTGCACGACCACCGACGGGGCATCGGACCGTATCTGCGCCATCGCCCGGGCGACGCCGCGCGTTCCGGCCCCAAGGCTGTAGATGCCCACAACATCCGATGTCCGCGCCAGAAGTTCGGACAGCCGCGCGGCCACGATCTCCTGGTCGTCAAAGCCCTCCAGCGGGGGCAGGATGGTCTGTTCGGGGTATTCCTGGCACAGGACCTGTTCGAACCCAAGCCGGCGCTCGGCGTGATCGCGCACCAGCATCGATCCGGCCACCATCACGATGCTGCCCGTCCGCCCCCGGCAGAACCGCCCCAGCAGGCTGGCCGCCGTGCGCCCGGCCTGCACGTTGTCGATGCCCACGAA